>JABWAM010000160.1 GCA_013360985.1 Verrucomicrobiia bacterium
GGCGAAGGCTTCGCGCGACCGCGCTGACGGCGCTCCTCCGCCGCGCGCCCGTTTCGTCATGCCCCAGGGTTATCTTTCGCTGGTGCTCCACGCGCACCTTCCGTTCGTGCGCCATCCCGAGCACGAGCGTTTCATGGAGGAAGACTGGCTGTTCGAGGCAATCACGGAGACCTACGTGCCGCTCATCCGTATGATGGACGGGCTTCTGCGGGACGGCGTGGATTTTCGTTTGACGATGACCCTCTCTCCGCCGCTTTGCGCGATGCTTCTGGATCCGTTGCTGCAGGGGCGTTATGTGAAGCGGCTCGAACGGCTCCTCGAGCTGGCGGACAAGGAGATTCAGCGCACGCGAACCCACGGCGATTTCCACGAAGTCGCCTGGCATTACCGGCATCGTTTCGAGGCGGCGCGACAGACCTTTTGCGAGGAGTACGGACGGAATCTGGTGCGCGCGTTTCGGAGGTTTCAGGACGCGGGATGCCTCGAGGTGATCACCTGCGGGGCGACCCACGGTTTTTTGCCGCTGATGCGCACCGCGCCGGGCGCCGTGCGCGCGCAGATCCTCGTGGCGCGCGATCATTACCGCGAATGCTTCGGACGCGATCCGCGCGGGATCTGGCTGCCGGAGTGCGCCTATTTTCAGGGAGTCGAGGAAGTGCTCGCGGAAGCCGAGATCCGTTACTTCCTCGTGGATACGCACGGCCTGCTCCACGCCGACCCGCGGCCGCGCTACGGGCCGTACGCGCCGGTCTTTACGCCGCATGGGCCCGCCGCCTTCGCGCGCGACGCCGAGTCCTCACGCCAGGTTTGGAGCGCCGAAGAAGGGTACCCGGGCGATCCGGACTATCGGGACTTTTATCGCGACATCGGGTTCGACCTCGATTTCGATTACGTGCGCCCCTACATCCATCCGGACGGCATCCGCTGTCACACGGGGCTGAAGTATCACCGCATCACGGGGAAAACGAACGCCAAGGAGGTCTATCGCCCCCGGACGGCCCTGGAGCGCGCGGCGGTTCATGCGGGCAACTTCATGTTCAACCGGGAGAAGCAGATCGGACACCTCGCGGGAGTGATGGGCCGCCCGCCGATCGTCGTCGCCCCCTACGACGCCGAACTATTCGGGCATTGGTGGTACGAAGGGCCGGACTTCCTGAACTTTCTCCTGCGCAAGATCCGATACGACCAGCGGGTCTTCGCCCTAACGACGCCGGGCGAATATCTGACGCGGCACCCGACCCAGCAGGTCGCCACGCCGAGCGATTCGAGCTGGGGACACAAAGGGTTTTGGGAAGTGTGGCTCGAAGGGTCCAACGCCTGGATTTATCCGCATCTCCTCGTGGCGGCCAACCGCATGACGGAACTGGCGCGGACGCACTCCGCGCCCGACGGGCTCACGGAGCGCGCGCTGCGGCAGGCGGGACGCGAACTGCTGCTCGCGCAGTCGAGCGATTGGGCGTTCATCATGAAGACGGGAACGACCGTGGACTACGCGGTGCGGCGCACGAAAGAGCATCTCCTGCGCTTTCAGCGTCTCTACGAACAGATCCGCGCGCGGCGGATTCACGAAGGATTCCTCGCGCACTGCGAAGGCAAGGACAATCTCTTCCCCGCGATCAACTGGCGGCATTGGGCCTGAGCGATCACCGGGATGAAGACGACGCGCCTCATTGTGGGACTGGGAAATCCCGGCGCCAAATACACGGAGACCCGCCACAACATCGGGTTCCTCTCGCTGGACGCCCTGGCCGCCGCGGCGGGAGCGTCCTTTCAGGCGCATGCGCGCGTTCCCGCCCTCGTGGCGTCCTGGCGCGAAGGCGACCTCCGCTGGTTGGCCGTGAAACCGGTGACCTTCATGAACCTCAGCGGTCGGGCGGTTGTCGCGGCGCTCAACTTCTGGAAGACGCCCCTCGAGACATTGCTGGTGGTTGCCGACGATGTCGAACTGAAGCCCGGGATGATGCGTCTGCGCGCCGCGGGAAGCGACGGAGGACATCACGGCCTCGAATCCGTGATCGAGCATCTCGGGACCAAGCGTTTCGCGCGTTTGCGTTTGGGCATCGGACGGCCGCCTCCGGATTCGCCGGCGCCCTTGGCCGACTGGCTGTTGCAGCGGTTCACAAGTTTGGAGTTGCCTTGGATGCGTGAACTCGTTAAAAGATCGGTTCTCGCGGTGGAAACGTGGGCGCGCCAGGGCGCCTCTGCTGCGATGAACCTTTTCAACGCCGCCGCCCCCCACGAGCGCCTCCCGCCGCAAACTCCACATCCATGAGCGACCAGCCGAAAAAGATCCAAACCTACGAAGGCCTTTTCATTCTCAACAACGCCGGTAAGGAGGAAGGGATCCGAGAGATGATCGAAAAGCTGGAGAAGGACATCCAGAAGGCGGGCGGCAAGCCCGTGAAGGTTGAGAGAATGGACAAACGCCCCTTCGCCCGCGTGGCCCGCAAGGTGGATGCCGGTTACTACGTGAACATCGTCTTTGAGATGCCTTCGCAAAACTTGGCCGCATTCCGATCCAAACTGAAGCTCGACGACGAGATTTTCCGCTCCATGTTCTTTGCCGCCGGCCGACGCGGCACGGCGAAGGAACGGAGCGCTCGCGCGCCGGCAAACTGATTTTTTCCTCATCCCTTCATCGGGCGCTTCCCCGCGTCGCGGGACGGCGTCCATCTCGACCATGGCCTCGCTCAACAAAGTTCTCCTCATCGGCAACGTCACTCAGGATCCCGAACTGCGCTACACCCCCAAAGGGATGGCGGTCGTGGACCTTCGTCTCGCGGTGAATCACACCTATCGAACCGAAAGCGGCGAAACGAAGGAGGACCCCTGCTTCGTCACGGTCACCATTTGGGGGAAACAGGCGGAGACGGCGGAGAAATATCTGAAGAAAGGGCGGCCGGTCTTCATCGAGGGACGCCTCAAGCAGGATACCTGGGAGAAGAACGGCGAGAAACGTTCGATGATCAAGGTGGTCTGCGAACGCATGCAGTTTGTCGGGCCGCCTCCGGGCGGAGGAAGCGGCGGCGGGGGAGGAAGCGGCGGCGGCGGCGCCCGCCGTCCGCCCGTCGATCCCGAGGCGCCTGCTTCCGCCGACGAACCGCCGAAGAGCAGCGGCGAACCCGATCTCGAAAACGACGATATCCCGTTCTGATCAGGCGCCCGTTCGGGCGGCGAAAAGAATGGAGCGCTCAATGGGCATGGCGCACCCCTGATCCCCGCGTCAGAGCGTGCCCGCTGTATTGCCCAAACCCTTTCAAGGTTGGGAGGGGCTCGGCTTGGCGGCCTCGTCCTCCCTCGCTTCGCGAAGAAACAGAGCTCGGCGGCGTGGGGCCCGATCTTGCGGAAACCCTTTGCCCGCTTGAAAAAGATTTCAAACGGGAAAGGGAGGGCGAGGCCGCCGGCCGAGCCGCCGCACGCTTCGTGTGGGGAGTCTGAAATCTCGACACAACCCACCCCTCCGATCCTCCATGGATGATGAGGAAGGGAGCTCTCGGAAAATGGAGCGGATCCATGGGTTTGAAGGCTGAGTACGAAGCCAAGCCTGCCGAACGGGAGCAGAAGCGGACGCGGTTCAGCGGATCGGTTACCGGGATGTCAGGATTGGTAACGCTGAACATCAGAATCTCCATTTGAACCAATTGGTGACAATCCTCTTTGATTTGTGAGAAATGGAGTCCCATGTCTAAGGGAAACACTGAAGAAGAGGCTGAAGAAGGCCGCGAAAGCGGTGGTTCAAAGTGAGGGACTGCTTGAGGCCAAATCTCAACGACTGTTCTCCCCGGTATGGCGGGACCGGCGGTATCGCTGGATCAACTTGATGGATTCGGATGGAACGCTGGTGGGTAAGCGGCCAGTTGTGGGTATGTCAGGCAGCGCTTCGGAGAGCCCGGTCGAGCTCACTATCGGTGTACTCATCCAGTCTGAATTCACCACATCTGGCACGAAACCGAATCCCCTTGGGAAGGCGGCGATCAGCGAAGCGCCGCTCGGCGTCTGGGTGGACTTAAAGGGCGGTACCCGTGTCCGCCTCGACCGTGCCGATATTCGGTTTGTGTTGCCGGAGCCAGCGTCTCCAGCCAAACGAGCGCAATTCAAGACAGCCAGCATGAACGTTCTGAACGCAGCGGAGACGTTTGCCGACTGCGAGGTGTTGATCGTTCGCAAAGGCATCAATTGCGATGCCCTTAGCAGATCGATCAAGGGTCGCGTTCGTCGCTGGCTCAAGGGAGTCGGAAGGCCTATGCGCGTTAAGGCTGGGCATACCCGTCCTCATGTACGCTAGGAACGTGATGTAGTGCTCCATTTCGAGCGTCTGGAACGTCCACTTTTTGGGGTGGGCTGGTTGGTGCTCCAGCAGGGCTTGGCGGTAGGCTGTGGTGGTGCTCCCGAACCGAGGGGGACATTCCGCGGGAAGAAAGTTCCTTCCCGTGAAACTTTCGACGCGGAGGATGTACCGGTTTATGGCGGCTGAGCGGCCTCTGTGCTTGACGGGGCTCCGCTTGGCTGGCACGCTCTGGACAGGTTCGGGTGACGCTTCCCATCCCGCCCTCCCGCTCCCGTTCCCTCCTCGCTCGCCCCCATGCCCCTCACGTTTTCCTTCCGGAAGACCACCCAGGCGTTGAACTTCTTCGCCCGGCGGAGCGGCGGCCGCATCAACAAGATGAAGGCGCTGAAGCTCCTGTACTTCGCCGATCGGTTCCACCTCCGGAAGTACGGGCGCCCCATTACGAACGACATGTACTTCGCGATGAGCTTCGGGCCGGTCGCCTCCGGCGCGAAGGACCTCGCCGAGGGCAGCGAATTCCGTCCCGACGTCGAGCGCGACTACGCGGAGCGCTTCCTGCATCCGCAGGACTACGATGTGGGTTCCCGCGCGGACATCGACCGGGAGGTGTTCTCGGAGACCGACCTGGAAGCCCTCGGGTTCGCTTGGGAGCGCTTCGGCGGGAAGGACAAGTATGCCCTGGCCGAGATCACGCACGTCTACCCCGAGTGGACAAAGCACGCGGCTGCCCTCGAAGGAGGGGTAAACTCCCGCGTCGAGATGAGCTACCGTGATTTTCTGGACGATCCGCCAGCGGGTTTCGACCCGTGCCATCCCCTTGACGAGGAGACGCGGCAGATCCGTCGCGAGGAAACCCAGGAATTGAGCGCCATCCACGCCCTGTGGAACTGAGGGCCGTCGATGGGGGATCCGGCGCTGCCATTCGAGCTTCGCCTGACCCTGCGCGCGGGTACGGTTTACTACTTCGTCCACCGCGGGCTCTTCTCGGCCGAGCCGCACTACTTCGTCGTCGCCAATCCCACGCCGCTCACGGATTCGGTGCTCCTCCTCGCCGTGGCCTCCTCGCAAGTGGAGAAGATCCGGGCGCGTCGCCGCGGCATGCCCAACGCCACCCTCGTGACCGTCGAGCCCGCGGCCTACGCGCCGTTCACGAAGCCGACCTTGATCGACTGCAACATGGTCTTTGAGTTGCCCCGGTCGGAGCTCGTCGCCAAGTTCGGTGCCCGTGAACTGAAGTTCCATCCGGATCTCCCTTCGGACATCGTGCGGTTGGTCCAGGCGGGCATCCTTGCAAGCCCCCGCGTGGACATGGCCCACAAGAAGATCATCGATCCCAACTATACGCCTCCACCGTGACCGCTCCCGCCCAACTCGTCTCCAAGCTCTGGAACCACCCCGAGATGACGTGACCCCGCTTTTTTGGGCTCTCCCCGGTTTCCTGTGGGTTCACGAGTGGATGGGTGAGGGGTTGAGATCGAGGCCGCCGCAATGAAAGTAGATGAGGGTTTTGAGGTGTTCGAC
>JABWAM010000161.1 GCA_013360985.1 Verrucomicrobiia bacterium
CTTGTTTTCTGGACATAGATGTCGCCGGAGCACAAACCCGTGAAATCAGCTATGGCGACATTGCGCTGATAAGCGCGCCGTTTGCCGAATAGCACCCCGGGCCTGAACACGCTGGTGATGGTTGTGCCATCAGCCACATTGCTTTAACTGCGAATGCGTAGATCGCCGGATTCCCGATGGCCAGGCCGACGTGGCGATCCAGACCTTCGGCGAGAGGATCGGCGCGCGAGGCGTTCCTTCCGACCACGAGCAGCGCCCGTCGGCCCCAGCCTGCAACGAAGCCCGGCGCCTCGCGGAGAGTTCCCGGCCCAAAGAGGATGCGGGACGGAGCGGCGAACTCCCAGCGTGGCGCATGCGTCTCACTCATCCGAAAAGGCGTTTCAGATGGCGCGCGCCGCGCTTTGCGGGTTTCTTGCGGCGAGGGCGTTCAGACGCAATCGTGCCACTTTTCCCCACGCCGCGGCTCGGCCATCAAGGAGTCCACCGCCGCGCGCCACGCGAGGTAGTGAGCGGTCTCGCGATGCTTCGCGTGATCGGAGGGGGCGCGGTAAATTTCGAGGATCAGAAAGCGCGTCGGGTCTTCGGCCATTTGGAAGAGATCGAATTGGACGACGCCGGCCTCTTTGCGGCTGTGGCGGGCGTTTTCGAGCGTCGCGGCGCGAAAGGCCTCGACGCCCTCCGGAAGGCAGCGCGCGTGAACCATGAGCACATGCATGGCTTGAGCCTGGCGAAACAAAGCAGGGAAAGCCAGATCGAGATGCGTCCAGGCCGGCGCGTCCCGCGCGCGCCGGATCAGGACCCGACCGTCGGCTGACCGCGATAATTGATCACCTGCGTCTTTTCGAGCGTGACCAGCCCTCCTTTCATCATCTCATCGAGGACGGGGAGAAACGTCTGGAGGTTCTCCTCGCGGTCCACGATTTCGATGAGGAGCGGAAGATCCATCGAAAGGCGTAGGATTTTGGCGGTATGCAGGCGGCTGGACTTTCCGAAGCCCATGGCGCCGCGAATCACCGTCGCGCCGGCAAGACCCAGTTCTCTCGCCTTGAGCACGATCGCCTCGTGGAGAGGCACGGTTCCGTGGCGATCGCTTTCGCCGAGAAAAATTCGAAGCCGCATCGCGTCGCGAGGGAGGTTCATTTTAGGCGCCTTTCAGTGCGTTGAGTTGAGAAGCCAGCCAATGCCCGATCCATGCCGCCAGGAGGCAGAAGACGACGGAAAGCAGGATGTTCGCGCCCGCCCGGGTCCATTCTCCTTCCTCCGCGAGCTGCAAGGTTTGCAGGCTGAAGGAGGAAAAGGTCGTGTATCCGCCGCAGAGGCCGAACATGAAGAACTCGCGGAACGCCGGAGAAGCCCACCCGCGGCCTCCGGGAGCGGTCAACGCGGCAAAAAAACCGATGGCGAACGAGCCGCTCACGTTCACGAGCAGCGTCCCCCAGGGGAACGTCTCGCCAAACCGGTGGGCGACGACGCCTGAAAGCCAGTGGCGACTCATCCCGCCGAGGGCGCTGCCGAATCCGATCCAGAGATAATGAGGTTTCATGAGGTCTCCTGCGCGCCGCGCGGCGCGGTCAGGAGTCATCAGCACCGGCGCGCGCCGGGCAGTTTTCCTCTTTCGGAAGGAAGGCAGACTCCATTGCCCCGAAGGATTTCCCTAGCAGCTTTTCGGACGGAGAGCAATTCGATGATGATCCTTGATCACGGGATGAAATGGCCGAGGAATTGGAGAGCCGCGGTTCAGCGAGGCGCAGATCCGCAAGCTCGAAGAAGGACTCCACCGAGGCCCTGAAGCTCTTGGCGACGCCATTCCCTTGTGGACTGCCCGGCGCTTCAGTTTCACTTCAACTGGAAGAGCTTCTCTTTGATCGGAGGCATCAGCCTTTTCAGCTTCTCTTTCCAGATCCAAGACGGCGCGATCCGAAGCCCTCAGGTCATCGCCTTTCTCAAACGCCTGCGTCGCCATCTCCGCCGTCACGGCTTTGGCATCGCAGCACCGGCAAACCGGATGAGGGTAGGCGTTGGGTCCGTCGTTCATGTGCGCATGACAAAGCGCGCACCTCCCCGGCGCGTCCATGGGCTCTTCTTTCATGTTGCCCATGATCACGCCCGGGAGGCTGCCGCATCATGGCAGAGATTGTCCCCAGCCGTTGACGGTGCGTGACGGGGGCGAATCCGCTCCAAACGATCCACGAACGCGACTCTCGATGGATGATGAGGAGGGGATCTCTCTGAGGAGTTGATCCGCGAATAGGGGGAGGGCGGCGTGGATCAGTACCGGCATTCGCGGCCCGCGGCCGCCAGCGCCTTCAAGTTCGCGACGGGCGCATGAAAGAAATGATCGCTCGCGGAACAGATGTAGCCGCCGCCGCGGCCGAACGTTTCGAAACAGGCGCGCACCTCCGCCGCGACCTGCTCCGGAGCGCCGTTCGTGAGCGTGCCGCCCTGATCCACGCCGCCGATCAACGCCACTTTGCTGCCGAGCACGTTTTTCACCGTGAGCCGGTCCGCCGATTCGATGTCGCCCCCCACGCCCGGGGGGCTGAGCGTCTCGCTGGCGTCGCAGCCGTTCGCCGGAATGCGATCGAGGATGGCCATCATTCCCCCGCAGGTGTGGTACACCACCGGCAGACCGACCTCGTGCAGCGCCCGGATGACGCGGCGATCGTACGGCACGCAAAACTCGTCGAACATCGCGGGGCTGATCACGGTGGAGCTGGCCGCGCCTCCGCCGTGCTCGATCAGGTCGTACTTCGCCCCGGGCAATTCCCGGTACACGTAGGCGACTTTTCGTTTCGTGATCTCGTCGAGGAAATGATGCACGAACGCGGGATCGTCTTTCGCCCAGTAAATGGCTTCCCGCGTGCCGACCAGCTCGCAAAATTCCTGCCACGCCCCCGGCTGCGCGAACCCTTCCACCGATCCTCGTACGATGCCGCCGTCCCCCGTGCGCGCGTATCGTTCGTTCAAAAGCTCGCGGTCGATGCGCGTGGGCGGAAGATATTTCAGGAGCAGTTCGGCGTCGCGTTCGGTCTTGAGAAGATGTTCGGAATTGTAGGTCGTGTACGGCGTGGTGACGGTTCGATAGAACAGTTCTCCCCCGGGCGTCTCGATCCGGTGGCGAACCTCGATCTCGCCGTCGCCGTCGCGAACTTTCTCCGAAGTCCGGCGCCAATCCGCCGATGCGTCGTCCTGCATACACTCGAACGGAGTGACGGAGGCATCCAGGCCCGTGACGCGGAACGCTTCCGCCTGATCCACGCCGCCCATGAAATGCGCGAGATGATACGGCTGCCACTGATGAATGGTCACCGGCAGACGATCGGGCACGCCGCCCCGCAAGGCCGTGAGCATCCGTTCTTTGCTGGTCATCCTATCGCTCCCGTTGCGAACTCAAGGCGCCGTGAGCCGGTCAAACGACGTCCGGAACCCAAATCTACGGATCAGCTCCATTTTCAGAGAGATCCCTTCCTCATCATCCATCGAGGATCGGAGGGATGGGCTGTGTCGAGATTCCAGACTCCCCACAAGAAGGGTGTGGCGGCTCGGCCGGCGGCCTCGCCCTCCCTTTCCATCGTCCATGCTTGAGGAAAATCCGCTCCGTTGCGAAGCGAGGGAGGGCGCCGCCGCAGCGGCTGAAACACCACACGTGTGAAGGCGCCACGCGATTCTCGACCAAGGATGGACTCTCTCGTTTCTTACGCGGGGATTTAGGCGGAAAGAGACGGGTTGGCGGGTCATCCCCAAGCCGTCCTTGCGGGAGGGCCCGACCTGCGCCGGCGTCAACCTGGCGGTTGGGCGTGTTGTCATGCAGGCAGACTAATCGAGCCGGGCCGGCTTGTCTTGCTTTCGGCTGACGTTTTGCTGTCCTAATTTGATGCGATGAGGCGACTGCGCATCCGCGATTTCCTGTTGCCGGGCGAGACCTGTCACCATGCGTCGCGCGAGGTCACCGCCGAACAGCCGGTGCGACGACACACGCACGATTTCCTCGAGGTGTTCTGGATCGAGTCGGGCCGCGGCATCCACAGGCTGAACGGCGCCATGCAACGGCTGTCCGCGGGAACGCTCGTGCTCATCCGTCCCTCGGACGCGCATGCGTTCCATTGCGAAAAGGGACAACCGTTTCGGGTCACGAACATCGCGTTCCCCCAACGCGCGTGGGTCGCGATGCGCGCGCGCTATTTTCCCCGGCGAAAGGAGTTGTGGGATGCGCCGCCGGCCGCCCGACAACGCGTCCTCTCGCCATCCGCCATGACGGATCTGCGTCAACTCGCGGAGGAACTGGCGTCCGGGAGGCGCGACCCCGCCGCGTTGGACCGCTTTCTTCTGAACCTGCGCCACTTGCTGGCATCCTGCGAAGCGCAGGCCAACGTCGTGATGTTGCCCGAATGGCTGTCGCGCGCGCGCCGGGAAATTCTGAAGAACCGCAACTTCGCGGGCGGCGCGCGGACGTTCGCGAAACTGGCCGGGCGCAGCGCGGAACACGTCGCGCGGGAGACCCGGCGGCTGCTCGGCAAGACGCCCACCGAAATCGTCAACGACGCGCGCATGACCCATGCCGCCGCGCGATTGGCCCAGTCCTCCGACAAGATCACCGACGTGGCCCTCGATTGCGGCTTCGTCAACCTGTCGCATTTCTATCGGATCTTTCGGCGTCGTTTCGGCCTGACGCCGCATGCCTATCGGGCTCGAACACAATGGAGCCTTCGGCCGCCCGAGGCGGGCGCGCCGCCGCCGAATCGCGCGACAACCCCGACGCGGGAGCGCCTGACGGTTCGCACGCGGCATCGCGCCAATTCTTTGGAAAACTGCGGGAGGGTCTGACGGACGCGAATTGGCTTGCCCTGGACCGCCATGGGTTTACAAGCAAAACCATGAGCAACGACCCCTCGCTGCGCGGACGGAACCGTTGGGCATGGATCCTCGGCGTGTTTCTGCTTCTCTCGGCGCTTGTGCTTTCGGGGCCGCTCGGGGATCTGGCCCGATCGCGTCAGAAGCTGACGGTGCGCGGATTCGCGGAGCGCCAGATCACCTCGGATTTCATCGTGTGGCACGCCAACCTGACTGCGCGGGCGAAGACGGCGAAGGACGCCTTTGCGAAGCTGCAGGCCGACGAGACGCGCCTCCGCGCCGGATTGATCCGCGAAGGGGTTGCCGCCGACCTACTCAAAGTGACTTCCACCTGCGTCACCCCCGTCTTCAAAACCGACGAGCGCGGAATGTCGACCTCCGAAATCCTGGGCTATACGATTGCCCGCGATTTCCAGGTGGCGACCGCGGAGGTTGGGCTGGCGCCGAAGTTCGCGTCGGCCACCGAAACCCTGCTGCGGGACGGTCTGGAGTTGAATCCTTCGGCGCCGGAATTTTACTGTCAAAAACTGAAGGATCTGCGCGCGGATTTGCTCGGCGACGCGGTGCGCGACGCGCAAAAGCGCGCGGAAACGATCGCGAAACAGGCGGGCCGCACCGTGGGCGCCCTTCGCTCCGTGCAACAAGGGGTTTTTCAGATCACCCCCATCTATTCCAATGAGATCTCCGCGATGGGCGAACTCGACACCACCTCCCGGGAGAAGAGCATCAAAGCGGTGATCACCGCCGAGTTCGGGCTCAAGTGAGGCGCCCGTTTCCCACCCTGGAATCCACCAAGGAAACCGGCGAGAAACGAACGCCGTCGTTTCGCTGGCCCGCGCGACGTCGACGTCAGGCGGGCGAGGGCGCGGGCGAAGGGGCGCGGCGCGTCTCGGGCGAGCCCACCTTGA
>JABWAM010000162.1 GCA_013360985.1 Verrucomicrobiia bacterium
AGATTGGCGCCCGCAAGATGCACCACGGCGTCGAAGCCTTCCCAGCCTTCGGAATCGGCAGATTCCCATTCCAGCGCGTCGGAATCCGACGGATCGGCGCGGCGCGCGAGGCGAATCGTCCGATGGCCGCCTGCGGCGAGATAAGGGATCAGGTGGCGCCCGATCAGGCCGCGCGAGCCCGTGACGAGAACCTTCATCGGCCGGTCCGGCGCCGCGAGATGCGCGCGGAGGTCGTGGCGCAGCACGGAATGCCGGTAGAAAAGAAGCCGTTGCATCTCCGCGCAGAGACGTTCTCCGACGAATCCGCGCGGGACTCGAAACTCCACCTCCTCGACATACGCGCAACTCGTGGCGCCTTCCGCCTCGAAACGGTGGACATGAATTCGCGGAGGGAAGAGGCCGCCGACGCGCTCCTCGGTGAACTCGCTCGGGGGGCGAAGACCGCGGAGCCGCGTGACGCAAGGGATGCGCCAAAGCCCGCGGCGCTCGCGCCATCGGATCTCCGTTTCTTTCGACGGCGCGGCGGAGGCCGCGAAGCGCTCCACGTCCCGCCAGGCGGGGACGAGCCGCTCGAAGGCCTCCGACCGCGCATGCCACGCGAAGGCCCGTTGCGCGGGCGCGTCAAGGCGGACGCGGCGGATGCATCGCTCGGTTTTCATCGGGCCGCGGCGGTCGCGCCGGGCGGCCCGAGCGTATTCGGATTGCCGTCAGACTTCCACGATCAATCCGTCGTGCGCGAGGCGAACGCCCTCCGGAAGCTTCGCGTTCGTCGCCGCATGATCGAGCTCGTGGCAGATATGCGTGAACAAGACGCGCTCGGGCCGCGTGTCTCGCGCGACTTCGAGCGCCTGTTCGATCGTGAGATGCGAGGGATGCGGACGGTGGCGAAGCGCGTCGAGGATCAACAGCGGGATGCCGCGGAGGGATTCGCGGGCGACCGGAGGAACCGCGGAGCAGTCCGTGTAATAAGCGAACCGCGGGCCGCGTTCGTCGGAGAACACCAAGCCGAGCACCTCCGCGGCGCCGTGCGGCAGGAGATGCGGCGTGAGGCGCAGCGGGCCGATCACCAGCGGCCCAACGACCTCGTGAAGATCGAACTCGGGCAAGCCCTTGTAAGGCGGCGGGCGACGAACGGCGTAGGGGAAAATCCGCTCGACGCATTGCAGCACCTCCCCGCGGCCATAGAGCGGCAGGCGGCCATCCTGCAGGACGCAAAAACGCCGCAGTTCATCGAGGCCGATGAGGTGGTCGTTGTGCTCATGCGTGAGAAGGACCGCGTCGAGTCTTTGGACGTTCGCCCGCAGGCATTGCTCGCGCAGGTCGGGAGTCGTGTCCACCAAGAGGACAAACCCCTCCCGCTCGACCAGGATCGAAGGCCGCAGCCGCCGGTTGCGCGGATCGGCCGAGCGGCATACCGCGCAACCGCAGGCGATCATCGGAACGCCGTGCGAAGTCCCCGTTCCCAGAAAGGTGACGCGCATTACGGAAGCGGACCGTCCGTGAACGCGCGAGAGAAGTCAAGGGATGCAGCCGCCGAGGCCAACGCCGCAGCTTCCCTCCCAAACGACGCGGACGCGGCGCGTCTCCGAACCCTGTCGAGGCCAACCCCGTCCTGCAGGGGGCGTCACCCGAAGAGGTTGCCCATGCGTTTGCCCAGCACGCGGTTCGCGATCCAGAAGGCCGCGAAAAGGAGAAACATCCCGAGCACGCCAAGGGCGCTCGCCACCGCCGCCGCGCCCGGCTCGATCCGCCCCATGAGCGCCCAGATCGTTTTCGTCACCGGATAAAACTGCTCTTTCATCGCGAGGATGAGGCTGTCGCTCACCTCGAGAAAGGCGAAGGCGAAGGTGAGCGCCGCGCCGGCGATGAGGTTTCCCCGCACGAGCGGCAACACGATCCGCCGCAGGGTGGCGGCCGAGCTCGCCCCGAGGTTGCGCGACGCTTCCTCGAGCGAAACGCTCATCTGCCGAAGCCCCGCGTGAACGGAGCGTACGACGAACGGCAGACGCCGCACACTGTAGCTCACCACGAGGAGCAGCGTCGGATTCTCGCGGGGGTTGACCCACGCGCGCAGCCCCTCGAGGTCGAAGCCGCGCCAGGAAGGCGGCACGTTGAAGGCGATGACGTAACCGAAAGCGAGGACGATGCCGGGGATCGCAAGCGGCAGCACGGTGAGCGCATCGAGGAGCGCCTTGCCCGCGAACTCCTTGCGCGCGAGCCACCAGGCGATCGCCACCCCGAGCGCCACGTCCACCCCCGCCGAGAGGCTCGCGTAAAAGAGGCTGTTGCGGAGGCCGGCGACGGTCTGCGGCAGGGTAAAGACCTCGCGATAGCGTTCGAGGGTCCACTCCTGCGGCAGGGCGCTCATGAACCATTTCCCGCTCAACGACTGGAGGATCACGCTTGCGTGCGGGAGCAGGGCGAGGGCGCTGACGCCCGCAAGCCCCGCGACGGCGCACGCGAGCCCGCGTCCACGAAGCGGAACGAGATCTTCGCGCGCCGAGGCCTTCCCTTGCGTCGCGTAATCTTGCCGCGCGAGCAGATGCCGCGAGACGAGAAAGAGAACCGTTGTCGTGAGGAGCACGACGAGGACGAGCGCGTAGCCGAATGGATTGAAGCCCGCCTCGGTGACCTTGTCGAAAATTTGAACGGCGACGACGTTGTACCAACCGAACACGAGCGGCGTCCCGAGATCGGTGAACGCCCAGACAAAAACGAGGATCGCTCCCGCGAAAAACCCTGGCGCGAGCAGCGGCAAGGTCACCGTGCGAAAGACGCGCCCCGGGGCGGCGCCGAGCCCGCGGGCGGCCTCGCGCATGGCGGGGTTGATGTTGGCCATCGCCGCCGTGAGATTGAGAAAGAGGATCGGAAAGAGATGGAGCGATTGCATCGCGACGACTCCCGCGAAACCTCCCGCGCCGAGCCAATCGATCGGATGCGGCTCGGCGACGCCCGGGCCGACAAGGCCGAGCGCGTGGTTCAGCGCGCCGAAGCGCGCGAAGATTTGCTGGATCCCGATGGCGCCGACGAATGGAGGCAGGATGAGCGGCGCCATGAGGATCGTCTGCCAAAACGCCTTGCCGGGAAAATCTCGCCGGGCAAAAATCTGGGCCAGCGGCAGCGAAATCAACGCGCACACCGCGGTGCTGCATGCCGCCAACGCGAGGCTGTTCCCCAGGCAGATCCACATGAACCGGCTCTCCGCGAAGAGGCGGAAGAACACCAGGGTGAACCGGGTCTGTCCTTCCTGCTCGATCAACACGCTCCCGCCTACGATGCGCGCCACCGGCCAAACGAGAAACACCGCCAGAAAGGCGAACACCCACGCCAAACTCGCGCGAAACTTCCAGCCGTTCTTCATTCCGGAGCCAAAGCCACCGTATCCCGCTCCGCCACGGCGATCCGGACCCGTTCGCCCGGCCGACGGACGCGGCGCGGCAGGAACTCGACCGCCACGACGCGGAGGTTTCCCTCCGCGCGCAGATGGAGCTTTTGCGAAGGACCGGAATACCGGCACGATTCGATCTCCGCCCCGAAGGCCAACCCCGCGCGCGCGTCGCCCTCCACGCAGGCCGCCGCGGGCCGAAACCCGAGGAGAATTTCCTCTCCCGCCTTCAATCCGGGCGGCGCGGAGCCGGGCCGCACGACTCCAAAAGCGGTTGCCACCCGCCCATCCGCGGCAACCGTCCCAGTCATCCAGTTCATCGCCCCGATGAACTCGGCCACGAAACGGTTGCGGGGTCGGGCATAGATCTCGTTCGGCGCGCCCACCTGGCGCACCGTTCCCCGATCCATCACGGCGATCCGCGAGGCGAGAGTCATTGCTTCCTCTTGATCGTGCGTCACGTAGATCGCCGTGAACGGCCTTCGGCGATGGATCTCGCGAATCTCGTCGCGCATCTCGTCGCGCAGTTTCGCGTCGAGGTTGGAGAGCGGCTCATCAAAGAGGAGCGCGGAAGGATTCACGGCGAGCGCGCGGGAGATCGCCACGCGCTGCTGTTGTCCGCCCGAGAGCTGATTCGGCGCGCGCGCCGCGTAATCCTGCATCCGCGTGGCCTCCAGCGCGTCGTGGACGCGGCGGCGGATCTCTTCTTCGGGCGTTTTTCTCACGCGCAGGCCGTACGCCACGTTCTCGAAGACGCTAAGATGCGGCCAGAGCGCGTAGCTCTGGAAGACCATCGGAGTGCCTCGCGCCTCAGGCGGAAGTCCGTTCACGCGCCGCCCATCGAGAAAAATCTCTCCGGCGTCAGGTTCGAGGAAACCCGCTACCATGCGCAAAAGGGTGGTCTTCCCGCAGCCCGAAGGACCGAGAAGAAAGAAAAGTTCGTCAGGCTCGACGGTCAGCGAGACCCCGTCGATCACGGGGACGCCGCCAAACGCTTTGCGAAGCTCCTTGAACTCGATCCGCATGCCCCTCCCGACTACCACCCCGGCCGAGGAACCGCAACTTCAGGAGGACGTCCCAAATCCCCGCGTCAGGCGTGGAGGAGTCCATCCTCGGTCGAGGAATATGCGACGCCCTCGCCACATTTTGGGCTCAATCCGCGGCCGCGGCACCGCCGGCGGCGGCGCCCTCCCTCGCTTCGCGACCGAGCGGATTTTTCCCAAGCTCAGACTGTGGAAAGGTAGGGCGAGGCCGCCGGCCGAGCCGTCGCACCCTTCGTGTGGGGAGTCTGGAATCGCGACACGACCCACCTCTCCGATCCTCGATGGATAATGAGGAGGGTTGCTCTCTGAAAATCGAGCTGATCCGTGGATTTGGGGGCGTCAACTTCGCGCCGGCGTTCGCCAGATCGAGGAATCGGGCGATGCCGGTCCGCGCCTTCACGTGAAGCATGGCGGCGACGAGCCCGTGCTCCGGATGGAAGACGAGCTCATGGAGCGCTCGTTCGCAGCGCGTTCCCATCCGCCGACGATAGCTCGCCTCCGGCAACGCGAAGATCGTGTGCATCTGGCCGCTCGTCGCGCCGCGCAACGCATACTCGACCATTCGCCTCCCCGTGACGATGTCGCCCAACGCGCTGAATTCGATCGGCCGACCGAAGAGATCGAGCGCGGCCAGGTTCCGCCGAAAAAGCTCGGCGCCTCCGCGGGAAACCGCCCGCCGCCCGCCCAAACGCCTCTCGAAACGGCGCAGACGCTCGAAGAGCACCAGAAACGACGGCGCGCGCGCGCCGTCGAGAACCCGCGCCAAGGCCTGTGCCTGGAACGCGGCGTCGAACGTCGAGCCGCCCAGCTTCAATCCCACCCGGAGATAGCGGGGATGCTCGGAAGCCTCCTTTATAAGCTTCGCCACCGCGTCGTGCGCGCGAAGCCATGCCCGACGTTTGCGCGCGGGAGAAAACCCGCGCGTCTCGGGCCGCGCCTCAACCTCCAACGGGAGCGGTTGGTCCGGATGCGCCCCGTGCCAGATCTCTTGAAGCAGGCGCACCGTGTGCCGCGCCTCCGCGGGGCTCGCTTGTCCGCGCGCGTTGACACCCACGTGAATCGCGGGGAGGACCGGCATGCGGCGCCGCCCCGCGACCTCGAGCGCCGTGCGGAAAAATTCTCCGTACACCTCGAGAGTGTCGTACCAGCCGCATTCGAGCCAGATCAACGACGGGAACCCGTTCGACTCCTCCCATCCGAGCTCGGACTCCAGGCCGCGCCAGTCCTGAACCGCCGCCGCGCCCGCCGCGTCGCGCGCGCGCGCGGCGATGAGC
>JABWAM010000163.1 GCA_013360985.1 Verrucomicrobiia bacterium
GCGCTCATCCGCCACGCGCTGGCACGACGAGTTCTACAACCGCGCCTTCGACGTCTCGACCGCGATCGTGATCGCCACCGCCAACGATCCCGATCAGCGTTTTCCCGATTGTTCGGCGATCCTTCAACACTTTGCGCATCATCGCTCGGTGCGCGGTCTCTCCGAAGTTCGCAGGCTCGCCTTTCCACATGGAGTTCGAGCTCCCGCTCAAGCACTGAATGATCTCGTAGGGGGGCTGGGCGCGCTCCCCTACGACCCTGGTCTTCGTCCTTGCCGATCTTGCTCCGAGGGCTCGAGCAAACCGCGCGCGAGCCCTTCGCGGACGAAGCCGATGACCTCGCCGCGAAGCACCGCCGCCGGCTCCCCGCACATCTCCGCGAAGCGATCGAGCGCTTCGCCGATCGCCTCGCGCGATGCCGGGCGCAGCGTTCCGCCGAGCCGCGCGAAATCCGCCCGAATTTTTTCCGCGAGCGCCAGGGCCTCCTCTTTCTCGGCGAGAAGCGCGGCGTGCGTCGGCGTGCGCCGCGAGGTGATCATCGACCAGTGCTCCGGCAAATGCGAAAGCGGAATGTCCTCTTCGAAGAGCGCGAAGGCGAGGACGGTTTTCGCCATCTCCATCGTGGGGAACGCGCGATGCGTCAGACTCTGTTGATCGGCATAGAAAGTTTTCTTGATCACCTCGAAGCTCGTTTCCAGCAGGTCCATCAACCCCTCCGGCGCGGCGCCGTGGCGTTCGATCAGCCAGGCGCGCCAAACCGCATCCAGGGTCTCTTCCCGGCCGAGGAGGAGGCGGGTCGGCGCGATGACGTTCACTTCGTTGATCGGATGCCCGAGCGCATTGTGCGTCGAGCCGCGATCCACCCGGATCGCCGCGACCGTCGCGCCCTTGGCGAGCGCGGGCGCGAGCCGGCGCGCGAGGAAACGCGTGTAGCTGCAGGGGAAATCCGCCTGCCCGTAGTATTCCGCGCCCGCGTCGGTCTCCGCGCGGATTTCATAGCGCGGAACGGAACCGATGAGGTCTTCGTCGGGGAGAAAGGGGTTCCAGTCGAACGGCTCAGTCTTGTACATCATCGCGACGCGCGAGGCCTGCAGGCGGCCGACGGCGTCGCGCACGAAAAGCTCGTCGGCGCGCACTGCGGAGAACGGGCGGATGACGAGGGTGCGTCCGCGCGGTTCGGTCGCGTCGGCCACCGCCTGAAGGACGCGGCGGATGCGTTCGGCGATCGGCATCTCGCTGAACGGACGATGGGCGACGGGGAATCGGGTTTCCGTCAGCGTAAGGACGATTTCATCCACGGCGGGAAAGAGGTCGAGGAACTCGGCGCATTTCTCGCGGATGAACTCCTCGAGGAGCGGCGCGTCGAGATCAAGGAGGCCGTCTTTCGCGCGCAGGTCCGGCATCAGATCGAGCAGGTTCGGCGGCCCTTCGACCTCGTGATGCCAGAGGCCGAGACGAAGACCGCGGGCTTTCGTGCGTTCCCCGACGCGCGCGAGAGACGCCTGATGCTCCCGCCAGCGCGGAGCCCGCGCGCTGTGCAACCGCGGAAAGGCGCGGTAGCCGATCCACTTTTCCACCGTCCCGCCGCAGACCTCGACGCCGCTCACGCCTTCGGCTGCCGCCTGATCTATCGTTCGCAGGATGTGAGCTTCGTCGAATTCGTCGCAGCAGCAGACGGTCCAAATCACGCGATCAATTTTTCGAAGAGAACGAGATGTCATGGGAAATGTGGATGCCATCGCCCTCAGCCGGTGGCCGGATCGGCAATGGCGAACTGGCGCGACGGGATGCCCGGTCGCGCGTTCTCGCCGCGAAACATGCGAAGGAGAGGGCGTTGCCGACGGAAACCGAGGCGCGCGGCAAGCGCCGAGGCCTCTCCCGCCGCCTCGGGGATGTCCCAGTACACCGTCTGTCCTTTCGCGCCGGCGAGAAGGGCAGCGACCATCGCGCGACCTGCCTCCGCCGATTCGGCGATCACCGGACCGAGATACGCGGCGCGCGCCCCGGAACGCCTCATTCCAAAGCCCGCGAGCTGACCGCGCGCCTCCGCGACGACCGCGACGCTCGCTTCGAGAAGCCGATCGAACCACGGCGCGCGCGACACCCCGAAGGCCGCGTCGTCCAGGCGCGCGGCCGCCTCCCGATCCCGCGCCGCCCAGGGGCGCACCCCTCCTTCCGCCACGAGATCCTCCGGCGCCGCGCCCTCCCAACGCGCCAGCGGCCATTCCTCACGAAAGCCGAGGGATTCATAGAGCGGTTTTCCGGCCGGAGTGGCGTCGAGTTTTACGCAGCGGCATCCGACGGCGTCGAGATGCGCGAGGCTGAAGCGCAACAGCGCGCGGCCGATCCCCTGCCGGCGGAAGTCTGGATGCACGAGCACCATGCCGATCCAGGCGAGGTCCGTCCCGTGGCGCGTCGTCGTGGCGACCCCCGCGATCCGCCCCGCTTTTTCCGCGACGAAACATCCCTCGGGTGCGTAGCGCAACAAGCGTCGCCAGTCCGCAAGCGTCTGGTTCCAGCCCGCGAGATGGCGGAGCGCGTCGGCGCCAGGGAGATCGCCCTCCTCCATCCGTCGGATGGCGCCATCCCCGTTCACCGGCGCCGCCTCCTCGCGCGTCGCGCGACGGCGAGCGCCTCGCGGATTTCCCGGGCGGTGTGCGCGCCCATCCGCGCGATCGCCTCGCGCCCTTTCTCCGCCGAAGCGCGGGAGGGCTTTCCCGTATGCGTCAACTTCGTGAAACACGGAAACGGCGCGTAGCGCAGCGTGGCGGCATGAAACCTCTTGCGCTGATCGCGAATTTCGCGGCGGCGCACCAGGCCCGGCGCGAGATGCAGCATGCAGGAGGTCTCAAACTCATCGCCATGGCAAAGCTGATCCTCCATTCCGAAAAGGCCGGAGCCTTCCAGACATTTCCAGGGATCGAGGACGCCGACCGAAAGCAGATCGGGGAAATCGAGATTCAAGTCCTGGAGAACGGCCGGCAACACCTGGTTTCCGCCGTGAAAGTTCACCAGGGCGAACTCGCGAACGCCTCCGTGGCGCAGGCTCTCCGCCAGATCATGGATCACTCGAAGGAGCGTCGCGTTGCGGAGCCAGGCGGTGCCGGGCAGACCGCGGTGCATGTGGGAGATCGTGTAGGGCAGCACCGGCATGCACCACGCGCCGAGGCGCGCGGCGGCGCGACGCGCGACTGCTTCGGCAAGGATCGAATCGGTCGCGACGGGAAGATGGCGGCTGTGCTGTTCGGTGGCGCCAAGGGGCAGGATCGCCAGGCGTACGCGCGCCCTTCGCAATTCGTGAGTCGTGTTCGAGGCGTCGAACATCCGTTCAGTAAGGCGACGCGGCGCCGTCGCCAGGCGCGCGCGCGACGGGTGTTCCCTCGAGGATCGCGCGGGCTTCCTTCGACGCGGCTGCCGAGGCGTTCGCGACAAAGGGCACATCGCCGCCTGCCACGATCATCGTGAATCCCATCTGCGCGCAGAGGCGGAACATCTCGGCGCCCATGCCGACGCAGCAGGCGACCTTGCCCGCGTGGCGGCAGGCTCGAGCGACGGCTTCCATGTCCTCGCCGAGCGTTTCCTTCGAACGAGGGGCCGTCATCGAAACACCGCGCCGCAGCAGGATGTCGTCCGGGCCGAGGAAGAGCGCGTCCACGCCCTCCACGGCGGCGATCGCCTCGACATTCGCAATGGCCCGCGGCGACTCGATCTGGACGACCAGCAGCGTTTGCGCGTTGGCCGACTCCGAATAGCTTCGCCCCCAAAGATCCACGGGCCGCCGGCCGCCATAGGAACGCCCTCCCAGCGGCGGAAACTTCGCGGCGTGAACCACCCTCTTCGCCGCCTCGACGTCGTCCACCACGGGCACAATGACCCCCGCGGCGCCCATATCGAGCGCGAGGCCGATCGCGCCGAATTCATGATGCGGCACGCGCACGAACGCGGGGCGACCGACCAGGTTGCACGCGCGCACCATGGAGAGCATCACGTCGTAGCCGGCGATCTGGCCATGCTGTCCATCGAGCCAGATCCAGTCCCAGTCGGCGCCGATGCGTTCAATGACGCCCGGCGCGGGATACATCGCGCAGAGGCCGATTTGCGGACGTCCCGTGGCGAGGCGTTCGCGAAAATCGAGGGCGGGAAGGCTCATCGCGCGGCCATGCTAGACCCGAAACCTCGGCGGCCGAAAGGAAAAATCCCGGTCCATCGCGTTGGCCGCTTTACTGCGGTTGCTCTCGCCTGCGCTTCGCGACATCGTCGCGGCGTGATTGCGTCCATCCGTTCTCGCGGCATGTTTCTGAACGCATGCCCGCTCCCCGGCGAGACGCGCGCGGACGATGTCGTTCCCGCCCATCCGAACGCGATTCCCTTGTCTCAAGATCGCTGGCTGTTCCTCTATTCCACGCGCGGGTTTCAGGCGGTGGACGACGAACGGAGCATCGTTTACCAGATCCGCGCCGACACCCTGGATGGACCCGTTCTTCGCGAAGGCTGGATCGCGCGCGCGCGCGACGACTGGGATCCCTTCGGACGGGGCGAACGCCTCCGCAAGGAGCATGGACACCCCGTGGCCTTCGGCGTACCGATGGGCGCGCGGATCGGCGGACGTCCCGCGCCGCATGCCGGCCTCTGCGTCATCAAATGGCGCGTGTGCGGACGAGCGCCGGTGGCCGATCCGAAACGGTCCGCGGCATCCCGCGTCGCGCAGGGCGTGGAATGGATGCAGGGTCGCCTCAACGCGGCCGGCGACGACCTGGAGATCCTCCAGCCGGCGGGGCCGCTCCGTCAGAAGGGCTGCGAAACCGGCGAACGCTTTTGCGGCCTTGATCGCGTCGCGTGGATGAATCAATCGTTCGTCCAGGCCGTCCCCTTCAACGCAGCCGCCGACGAATGGGTGGACGTCAACCACTTCGACGGCGGCATCCTCGCCGCGCTCAAATACCGCTACAACCCTCGCGCCCATCGCTACGAGTGGACGGAGACCGGACCCGCGCTGCGCGCGCGGAACGGTTCGCTGAGCGAAGCGAGCCTTGTCCGGACGCGCGACGGCTGGCTGATCGCCGCCCGCGGCGATCCCGGACCGATCCGATGGTTCTCCAGCGAAGACCCTTTCGAACAGATCGAAGGGCCGTTCGAAGGCGATTTTTCGCCGCGCTCTCCGATCTCTCTCTACACCGCTCCGGACGGTTCGACGCTGCTTTTCACGGGAAATCCCGCGATCTCTCCGCATCGCAACGCGCGCGATCCCCTCTATTGCTTCGAGGCGGACCTCGCGAACGGCTTTCGCGTCCGCGAACCGAGGGTGGTCTTCGACAGTGTCGCCGCGGGACTCGGCTTCCGCGCGGAGAGCGTGCCGCGCGTGGACATGGGCAAGCTCGTCTCACATGCGGGAGGACGCCGCCAGTTCATTCTCCACCGCGTCCGCACCAAGAGCATCAACGTTCCCGCCAACACGCCGTTTCCCGTGACCGAAGCCGAAAAGCGCGCGTGCGGCATTTATCTCGCCGAAATCCTTTATGCGGAAGACCTGCCCGGCGCCTGGCGCTTCGCGACGCCGCACGCGGCCCAAATCCCCGCGTAAGGCATAGGGAAACCCATCCTCGATCGAGAAATGCGTGACGCTTCTACAGCATTTTGTGGTGAAGCCGCTGCTGCGGCGCCGCCGGCGGCGGCGCCCTCCCTCGCTTCGCGAC
>JABWAM010000007.1 GCA_013360985.1 Verrucomicrobiia bacterium
CGGAGGAGGCGCCTGAAGTTTGACCGTCGGCGCGTTGGTGTCGGCGCCCGGCATCGTTTGCAGTTTGACGGTGGGCGCGGGGGCGCCGGGAGGAGGGGGCGCCGCCATCTTGACGGTGGGCGCGGCGCCCGGTTTTGCGGGTCCCGCGGAAGGCACACCGGAAGCGGAGGGCGTCTTAGGCGCCGTCGGAGGAAGCGGGGACACGCTCGATGGCCGAGGCGCCAGCGGCGGTGGAGGGATTTGCGCGGTTTCGCGAGTCTTGGTGATCGAGCCCGGCGGCCCCGAAGGAGACGTCACGGGAGGCGACGGAGGTTTGGGAGGAGCGCCGGGAGGTGCAGTGGGAGATTTTGGCGGAGCGCCGGGAGGCGGCGGAGGAGGCGGCGGTGGTTGAGCGGCGGATGGAGGAGGCGGGGGAAGCGCGGAAGCGGGCTTCGGAGTGAGGATGGTCGAGCCGGTGCCGGTCGCCGGCGCCGGCGGCGGTTTGGGGGCGATTCCTGCGGGGGGCGGCGCGGGAATTGGAGGACGCGCGGCGGACGGCGGAGGCGACGAGGGCGGAGGCGCGCCGGGGGGCGTCTGGGCCTTGCGAAGAAGGCTGGGCGGCAGGCTGATCCTCACCGTTTCTTTGCGCTGTCCCGGCGACGGCGGCGCGGGAGGCTGGCCAGACGAGGAGTTCTGCAAATCGGTTTTCCGCATCGGGTCCTTGGATCCTGGCGGCGGAGGAGGAGGGGGAGGCGTGGCCATAAGTCGTTGCCTGCGAGCAGAATACTGAAATCGAGCGAAACGAGTCAAACGAGATTTTTCTTCACTTTGCGGAGACGGTTGCCGGGGGGGGCTTGGCGGCGTCGGGATGCAGCGAACGGCGGAAGAGGGGGATGCGATCGAGGACTTTTTCTTGGAAGGTCTCCAACTCGAGGAAGATCACCGGGGTGATGTAGAGCGTGATCACCTGAGAGACCAGCAGTCCGCCGACGATGCAGAGACCGAGTGGACGGCGGGATTCCCCGTCGTTGCCGTAGCCGAAGGCGATCGGCAGCGCACCCATGAGGGCGGCAAAGGTCGTCATGATGATCGGGCGAAAGCGTTCCATGCAGGCCTCTTTCGTCGCCGCGACGCGGTCCATGCCTTCGTTCATCCGCTGGAGCGCGAAGTCCACGATCATGATGCCGTTTTTCTTGACGATCCCCATGAGGAGAAAGAGGCCGACGTAGCCATAGAGCGAAAGCTCGGCGCGGAAGAGGAGCAGGGTCAACAGTCCGCCGACGAGAGCGACGGGGAGCGCCGAGAGGACCGTGAGCGGATGGAGGTAGCTTTCGTAAAGGATGCCGAGGAGCACGTACATGACGAATGCGGCGACGAAGAGGAGAATGAGGAGGGAACGAACGGCTTCGCGGAAGGTCTGGGCTTCGCCCATAAAAGCGCGCAACAAGGTTGGATCGAGCGTTTCGTCGGCCAGTTGGGAGACCTTCTGGGTGATGTCGCCGATCGGAGCGCCGGGGGCGAGATCGAAAAAGAGGGTGACGGCGATGAATTGGTTGAGGTGATTGACCGACTGCGGCCCGATGGAGGGGCGCCATTCGGCGACGGCGTCCAAGGGGACGATGCCGCCGTTCGAGGAGTTGAGCCAGAGGTGGGAGAGGTCTTCGGGACGCTTGCTGAAGTCGGCTTCGGTTTCGATGATCACCTGATATTGCTGGAGCGGTTCCTTGATGAGATAGATGTAGTTTTGGGAGTAAGCGTTGCGGAGGGTGCTCTCGACGGCGCTTGCGGTGATTCCGTAGGTCGACGATGGATCGCGTTTGAGATCGATGGCGAGCTGAGGGGTGTCGAGGTGGAGGTCCGAGGAGGCGAAGAGCACGCCGGGGATTTGTCGGATTTTGTTGAGCAAGGCTTCCGCGCCCGAGTAGACCTTGTCGCGGTCGGGTCCGGAGATGGCAAAGGCGTATTGCCCCTGGTTCTGGCTGGCGGCGCCCGTGCTGATGGAAAGAACGGGGTTGGGGCGCACCGCGGGGAAGATCCCTGGGATCTGAAAGAGTTGACCGGCGAGTTGTTGGGAAACGGCGGCAATCGGAGGGCGTTCGCTCCGTTTCTTGAGAAAGCCGAGCACGAAACCCTGCGAGGAGGGGAGAAACTGCCCGAGGTTGACGAGGGTCAGGCCTTTGTCCAGGGCGGGGTTCTCCTGCATAACCCGGTCGATCTGCGCTTGGTAGGCCTTCATCTGGTCCGGAGAGGTATCGTCGGCGGCGAGAAAGATGCCTCGGATGAATCCGCTGTCGCCAATCGGCAGAAAGGTCTTGGGGAGGAGGGCGAAAAACCAGAGGGTGCCGACGAGGCAGAGGATCCAGATCGCGAAGGAGAGCACGGGATGACGCAGCGCGAAGCTGAGGCTGCGATGGTAGTGGCGCAGAACGATCTCCATCACGCGATTCGTCGCGCGTTCCATCCAGGCCTCTCCGCCCGCCTTGTGCTCCGAGAGCATCCGCGCGCACATGAGCGGCGTGAGGGTGAGGGAGACGACGCCGCTGGCGAGGATCGCGATGATGATGGTCATGGCGAACTCTTGGAAGACGCGCCCAATGATTCCCGACATGAAAACGAGCGGGAGAAAGACCACGGCGAGGCTCACGGTCATCGTGAAGATGGTGAAGCTGATCTCCCGGACGCTGCGAATGGCGGCGTCGGTCGCCTTCATGCCGTCCTGCATGAGGCGCACGGTGTTTTCGAGGAAGACGATCGCGTCGTCCACGAGGAATCCCACGGCAAGGGTCAGCGCCATCAGGGAGAGGTTGTCGAGGCTGTAACCCAGCAGGCGCATCCCGATGAAGGTGAGGACCATGGACATCGGCATGGCCACGGCGGGGATGATCGTATCGCTCGCCCTCCCCAAGAAGACGAAGATCACGAGGATCACGAGCGCGAACGCGATGAGGAGGGTTTCCTTCACGTCGTTGACCGAGGCCACGATGGTCTGCGAACGATCGTAGATGGGGACGAGGTCCATCGATCTCGGCAGGGTCGCGCGGATCGAGGGCATAAGGTCTTTGATGCGCTTAGAGACATCGACCGCGTTGGCGCCGGCGGCGCGGCTGACGGCAAGCACGACGTTTTCCGGGATGCGGCCCTCGAAGCCGCGCATCCAGAAGGTCTTGCGCATGTGCTTCATCTGCTGGCCGTCAGTGCAGGTGGCGACATCCTTGAGGCGGACGGGCGCTCCATGGCGGTAGGCGATGATGAGATCGGCGTACTCCGCGCTGTCGGCCAATTGGGCCTTTGGGCTGAGGATCCGCGAGACATGAGGGCCGTCCATCTGGCCGACGCCGGTCATCGAGGTGCCGTTTTGGACCGCTCGGGCGAGGTCCTGCAAGGTGAGGCCGCGCGCGGTGAGGTCCTGCGGACGCGCAGAAATTCGAACGGCGCGCGGCGTTCCGTATACGGCGACTTGGGAAACGCCTTCGAGGATGCTGATGCGCTGCGCGATCTGGGTGTAGGCGTAGTCGTAGAGTTGCGTTTCCGTATGTGTCGCGCTGGTGAGTGCGAGATACGCAATCGGCGCGTCATTCGGGTTCGTCTTCGTGAAGACCGGTGGAGAAGGAAGGTCCGTGGGGAGACTACCGGAGGCGCGAGTGATCGCGGCCTGGACGTCGGTGGCGGCGGCGTCAATCTCTTTCGAGAGGCTGAACTGGAGGACGAGCGAGCAGTTTCCCTGGGTGCTGGAGGAGGTGACGACTTCCAGGCCGGGAATTTGCATGAACTGCTGTTCGAGAGGCGTCGCGATGTTGGCGGCGACCGTTTCCGGGGAAGCGCCGGGGTAGCCGACGCGGACCTGGATCACCGGATAATCCACAGCCGGCAGGTCGTTGACCGGGAGTTGTTGGTAGCAGAGGACGCCGAAGAGGACCGCCGAGACCGTCAAGAGGAGGGTCATGACCGGTCGACGGATGAAAACTTCGGCGGGGCTCATCGGGGGACGCGCGGCGCGGAGAGGGGCGACATCAAGCCTTTGGCTTTTCGTGAGGAGCGTTTGGCGGGGTTTTCGGCATGGCCTCGGCGTCCATCACCTTGATGCCGGGGGCAAGCATGATCTGGCCGCCGACGACCACGCGTTCGCCCGCTTTGAGCCCTTCCAGGATGACCACGCGGTCTTCATACGTTTGGCCGGTCCGCACAACTCGCAAATCGAGGGTCATCTCCGGCGTGACCACATAGACGTAGGCGCCCATTTGTCCCGTTTTGACGGCGTCCGAGGGGACGAGCCGCGCGCCCGGAAGCGTGTCGAGCGTGAGGCGGACATTGACGAATTGTTCCGGCCAGAGTCCGCGGTCCGCGTTGGGGATGATGGCGCGCAACTTGACGGTTCCCGCGCCGGCTTGGACGGTGTTGTCAATGACGAGGAGTTCCCCTTCCCGCGGCGCTTGATTGGGGCCGAGCGGAGTCACATGGACCTTGAGGCGCGCCTTGCTTGCGAGGGTTTTGACGTCGGCGAGATCGCGTTCGACGATGGGGAAATCGGCGTAGATGGGATCGAGGCTGTTGAGCCGCACGAGCGGTTGGAGGGCGCCGGCGGAGACGACGTTGCCTTGGTCCACCAACAGGACGCCGACGCGGCCGGCGACGGGGGCGCGCACGACGCAAAAGTCGCGATGGATGCGAGCCGTTTCCACGGCGGCCTGATCGGCCTTCGTCTGCGCCTTGAGCGCGTCCACTTCGCTCGAAAGCGCTTCGAAGTCCTGCTGGGAAATGAAGTTGCCCGGAAGAAGTTCGCGCGAGCGATTCAACTGGGCCTCCTTCGACTTGAGCTGCGCCTGATGCGCGGCGAGATCCGCCTGCGCGCGGTCGAGGGCCGCTTGATAGGGGCGCGGATCGATGGTGAACAGCGGCGCGCCCGCCGCGACCTCCTGCCCTTGCTGGAAATGAATTTCGGTGATCTGGCCGGAGACCTGCGCCACGATCGCGACTGAAGCGACCGGCACGCAGCGGCCAATCGAATCCACGTAGCGGGCGACGTCGCGTTGCTCCACGGTGGCGATGCGCACGGGACGGGGGGGCATCGCCGGCGGTGGAGGGGGGCGCCCGCATCCGTTGACGAGGGACAAAGCCGCGGCGAAGGCGGCGGTTCGGAGGAGGGGGGCGACTGCGGGGATCTTCATGGGTTCGGAGATTGAAGCTCCGCCGAGTCGACAGCCGCGGCGCGGCGGGCCACGGGGGGCGAAGCTTTCGGAGGCGGGAGCAGGGCGCCCGTGGCGTTCGCGAGGCGCGCGGCGGCGAGGAATAGATCGCTTCGCGCGTGGACGTTCTGCGCCGTCGCCGAAGAAAGGTCGTTCTGGGTGCCGAGGAGATCGAGGACGCTGTTGAGTCCCGACTTGTAGCCGATCTGCGTCGCATCGAAGGAACGGCGGGAGGCGTCGAGGAGGAGTTGGCTCGCGGCGAACTTTTTGGCGGCGGTTTGCACGCCGCTGTAGGCGATGACGACCTCGGCGATCGCGGAGAGTTCGGCGTTGGCGAGGTCCGCCTGCGCGGCGTCGGCGGCGGCGCGCGCCGCCCGCGCTTTGCTCACGAGATGGAGCCCGTCGAAGAGGTCCACGCTCATCACGAGCATCGCCGACCCTTGGTTGTAGTGGCTGTCGCCCGAGAAGCTGCGTCCGTTGGCGTTCGCCTTGGCGTCGTAGAAGGTGCGGCTGCCCGACGCCTGAAGAGAGAGGGTGGGCCAAATCGCTGCGTCGGCCTGGCGCGCCTGGGCTTTGAGCGCGAGCAGGTTCGCGTATTTTGCCGAAAGATCCGGTCGCTGGCGCAGGGCGAGTTCCACGAGACGATCCGCTTCGCGATCCAGTACGGCCAACGAGGGCGGCCCCTCCGGCGCGGCGATGGTCAGCGGGGCGTTGGCCGGCATGCCTAAGGCCTTCGCCAGATTCGCGCGGGAGTCTTGAAGATTCCCGCGCGCGGCTTCGAGGTTGTACACCGCCTGCGCCTGGGTTTGGCGCGCCTGGAGGAGATCGGTTGCGGTCGCCAATCCCGCGCGGGCTCGCCGCGCGAGCGATTCGAGGGTGGCGTCGGCGAGACGCAGGTTTGCCTCGGCGGCGTGGATCTGCCCCTCGCTTGCGTCGAGGTGGTAGTAGCTCTCAGTGACGTCGAAGACGACGTCTTGAACGCTCTGGTTGAACTGGAAATTCGACGCGAAGAGCGCTTCACGGGCCGCTTCGAGACCGGCGTGGCGTCCCCCGAAGTCGAGGAGCAGCCAGGTCAGCGCAAGCTGGGGAGCGCCGATCCACTGATCCACCTCGCTGAAGCCGGGATAGGTGGGCGAAGTGGCATGGGTAGGGCCTGCGCGTCCGCTGAGGCTCAAGGTGGGCCAGTAAAGACTGCGCGCGACGCCGATTTGCGCGGCAGCCTGGCGGGCCTTCGCCCAAGCGTGGCGGGTGGCGGGATGCCGTTCCAATGCGAGATCCACGAGCTCGAGGAGACTGAACTTGCGGTCTTTCGAAGGGAGGTTTTCCGCAAGCCCAAAGGTCGGAAGCGCCCGCGTTTCTCCCGCCGCGCGCGACGAGGGCGCCCACGCTCCGCTCGCGGAGGCAGGCGCCTTCTCTTCGTCGCCGCGTCCCGCAAGCGCGACGCCTCCCGCGAGCAGGAGGGCGAAGAAAAAGGTTCGGCGCCTCGGCCGGGCGCTCCGTCGCGTCCGCGAAACGGGATGGCTGGGCGCGGGCGTTCGCGGCCCGAAGAACGGATCAGGTCGAGGAGGAGGCGATAAGAAAGCTTGGGATTCGTTCACGCGCGGAAAGGCTCGTTTATAACGAAACGCCCATGAAATCGCAATCGCCGGCCGCGCGAACAAGAGGAGATCGCGAGAAATTGTTTGTCGCCAATCGTCCGTCATGGTATTTGATGGATGTTTTCCAATAAAGAAATCTGTGCCCATGCAAACGCAAATGCCGTGTCGTGAACTGGCCGCCGCGGTGCGCGCCCACTGTCTGCGCATGACGCACCGCGGCAAGAGCGGGCATGTCGGCAGCATGCTGTCCATGGCCGATCTGTTGGCGGTGCTCTACACGCGCGTCCTGCGGGTGGATCCTCGGCGTCCCGACTGGCCCGATCGCGATCGGTTCATCCTCAGCAAAGGTCATGGCGGCGGGGCGGTGTACGCGACGTTGGCGGAACTCGGTTTCTTTCCCAAAGAATGGTTGAACACCTATTACCTCGATGACGGTAAACTCTCCGGCCACATCAGCCATCACGTGCCGGGGGTGGAGTTCTCGACCGGTTCGTTGGGACATGGGCTGCCGGTGGCGGTCGGGATGGCGCTGGCCGCGCGTCATGCCGGTAAGCAGCACCGCGTGTTCTGCTTGATGAGCGACGGTGATTGCAACGAAGGCTCGACGTGGGAGGCGATCATGTTCGCCGCGCAGCACAAGTTCGACAACCTGATCGTCGTGGTGGACTACAATCGCGTCCAAGCGCTGGGGAAGATGGAAGACGTCATCGAGATGGAGCCGTTCACCCGCAAGGTCGAGGATTTCGGCTGGGCGGTGCGGACGATTGACGGTCACGACTACCGGCAGATTGAGGAGAGCCTGCGGCAAGTGCCGTTCGTGGCCGGCAAGCCCTCGTGGCTGCTCGCGCGGACGACCAAAGGCAAAGGGGTGAGCTGGATGGAGAACACCGTGTCCTGCCATTACGGCTCAGTCAACGACGAACAACTGATGAAAGCGTTGCGGGAATTGGGAGTCCAGCCATGAGGAACAGCCGTTCCAATGATCGTAGCCGCGTTCGCCAGAACGCGACGGGTGTGAAGCTCTCAACTGGACCGCGTTCTGGCGAACGCGGCTACAAAATCAACACGACGGCCTAACATGCGAAGCGTCTTTAATGAAGAACTGCTGAAGCTTGCGCACGATGACCCGCGGATTTTCATGATCCTGGCCGACATCGGTTATGGCGAGATCGAGCCGTTTGCGCGGGCGTTTCCCGACCGGTATTTCAACTGCGGCGTGGCCGAACAGAACATGACCGGCGTGGCCTGCGGCGTCGCCATGGAAGGCAACATCGCCGTCACGTACTCGATCGCCAATTTCCCGACGTTGCGGTGCCTCGAACAAATCCGCAACGACGTGTGTTATCACGATGCCAACGTCAAGATCGTGATCATCGGCGGCGGGATGGCCTACGGACCGCTGGGCATCTCCCATCATTCCACCGAAGACCTGGCGATCATGCGGGCGCTGCCCAACCTCGTAGTCGTCGCCCCGTGCGACTTCGCGGAGGCCCGCGCCGCCACGCGCGCGATGATCGCCCACAACGGGCCGGTGTACTACCGGTGCGGCTACAAGAAAGAACCGCCGATCCACCGCACGCCAATCAACTTTCAATTCGGCCAGGCCCTCACGGTGCAGGACGGCGCGGATGCCACGGTCATCTTTACCGGCACGATCGGCTACAACTGCTTGTGCGCCGTGGAGACGTTGGCGCGCGAGGGCATTCATTGCCGGCTGATCAGCATGCACACGGTGAAACCGATTGATCGCGCGGCCATCGTCAACGCTGCGCGCGACACCGGCGCCATCGTGACCGTTGAAGAACACAACCGCTTGGGCGGCCTCGGCGGCGCGGTCGCCGAGGTGTTGATGGACGAAGGTTGTTTGGATGTGAAGTGCCGGCGGCTCGCGCTGCCAGACGTGAACGTGTCGTTGGTCGGCAGCCAGGACTGGCTCCGCGCCCAGTACGGCCTCGCGGCCCCCCAGATTGCCGCCAGCGTCCGCGAACTGTTGCAGCCGGCCAAATCCCGATGAACTCACGCGAACGCGTCTTTGCGACCCTGAACCACCAACCGGCCGACCGCGTGCCTATCGCGGAAATGTGGATCGACCAGAAGGTCGTCCGCGCCATCGTGCCCGGTGCGCGCGACTCCAACGATCTGGTCGAACACCTGGGCCTGGACATGGTCACCGTCGCCACCATGATGTACGACGACGACGAGGTGGAATGGGTGGACCGCGCGCAGGGTCTGTTCCGCGACAAATGGGGCGCGCTCCAGCACCTCACGCACGAGGCCATCCCCGTGCCCGTGCCCCCGGCGCGCATCGAGACGCCAGCAGACCTCGCCCGCTACCGGCCGCCCGACCCGACCCAATCCCCGGTCCTCGAAAAGGTGCGGCGGTTGAAGGCCCGTTTTCCCGACAAGGCCGTGGCCGTCGTGGGCGAATCGGGCTGGGCGCCGGCGGTGTTCCTGCGCGGTGGCATCGAGCACCTGTTCCTCGACCTGGCCGAGCGACCGCAATTTGCCAACGACCTGATGGGTATCGGCGCGGCTTACTATGCCGAGTTGTTCCGCCGCGCCATCGCGGTGGGCGCGGAGGTGATTTTTCTCGGCGACGACTACTCCGACAATCGCGGCCCGATGATGTCGCCGCAGATGTTCGAGGAACTGATCCTCCCGCACGATGCGGCGGTTGTGGCCGCGATTAAAAAGGCCGGCGCCTACTGCATCAAGCACACCGATGGCGACATCCGCAAGATCATGGATCAACTGGTCGGCACGGGTCTGGACGCGCTCGGGCCGTTGCAGGACGTGCCCGGAATGGAACTCGACAAGATTCTTCAACGCTACCCCGGCCGCATCACAGTGATGGGCAACCTGTCGGTGGACCTGCTGGCGCGGGGCACGGTCGCGGAGGTGGTCGCGGCCACCCAGCGGCTCCTGCGCGAGGTTTCCGCCAAAGGCCCGCACATCCTGTCCTCCGGCAACACCATCGCCTCCTGCGTGCGACCGGAAAATTATCTGGCGATGGTGACGGTCGCCAAGAAGTGGCGCCTCCCATGAGGCACGACGGCAAGACGGCGGCAATTTCCGGCGCGCGGCGATGGAACGGTTCGCGCGGGGAGGCGCGTTCGCGGCCGACACGCCGCGTGAGGGCTTGAATCATGAAGAAAACCGGATGGACGGAAGCGGAAAAGAAGCGGCTACGGCGCGACGCGCTGCGGCATGTGATCCCGCACTTTGCCAGCAACGCGGAGTTGGCGAAAGGAGCGAAGATTTTCGTGCGCGGCGAGGGATGTTTCCTCTACGACATGGACGGCAAACGTTATCTCGACACGTTCGCGTCGCTGTTGACGACGATTTGCGGGCATCATCGCCCCGAAGTGAAGGCGGCGATCGAGGAGCAACTGGATCAGTTGGAATTTTTTCCGAACTATGTGGACGCCTTCACCGTTCCGCTCGTGAAGCTCGCGAAGAAACTGGCCGAGATCATGCCGGGCGATCTGGAGGTCAGCTTCTTCGTCAACAGCGGCTCCGAGGCCAACGAGACCGCCATGAAAATGGCCCGGCAATACCACGTCGAGCGCGGCCAGCGCCAGCGGTTCAAGTTCATCGCGCGACAGGATTCCTACCATGCCACCACGCTCGGCGGAGGATCGGTGACGGGGTTGACCTGGTTTCGGGAGCATTTCGAGCCGTTGTTGCCGGGATGCGTGTTCGCCAAGGCGGCGCGCGATTGCGATCGCCCGGCCAGCGTGGACTCGAAAACCTACGGGCAATGCTGCCTCAATGAGTTGGAGAAGCTGATCGTCTTCGAAAAGCCGGAGACGATCGCGGCGATGATCATGGACCCGATCCCCGGCTCGAATACCGGGTATCCGCTCCCGCCGGAGGGGTATCTCCAGGGCGTGCGGGCATTGGCCGACAAGTATGGCTTCCTGTTGATCTTCGACGAAGTGCAGACCGGGTTCGGCAAGACGGGCAAATGGTTCGCCTGCGAGCACTGGAACGTCGTCCCCGACATCATGACCATCGGCAAAGGGTTCACGGGCGGCTACATCCCGCTCGGCGCGACGATCACCACGCCGAAAGTGGCCGACGTTTTCCGCAAGAGGCCGGGGCACGAACTCCGCAGCGGCAGCACCTATGGCGGCCATACGGTCGCCTGCGCCGCGACGCTGGCCAACCTCGCGTTTATCGAGAGGCATCGCCTCGTGGAGCGCGCTGCCCGTCTGGGCGAAACGCTGAAGCCGAGGCTGGAGAAACTGCGTCGCTATCCGATCGTCGGGCTCGTGCGCGGGATCGGGCTGTTGTGGTCGGTGGAGTTGACGGCGGATCGGCGGACGCGCGCGCCGCTCGACAAAAGGCTGGCCGTGGGTCGTTGGATTCGCGAATGGTGCTACCAGCGCGGCATGATCCTGCGCAACAACGGCGACATCCTGGTTCTCGCTCCGGCGCTCGTCATCTCCGACGAAGAGATCGATTTCATGCTCGACCTGATCGAGCGGGCGATCGTGGCGGCGCGCCGGCATTTCACGTTGTAGAAACCGCATGGCCCGCTCCGTCCCATACCGGGATCACGTCGGCCTCTGGCGCGACGAACTGCGCGCGTGGATACCCGGCGAAATCTTCGACGCGCATGCGCACCTCGGCCCGCCGGACGCCATGGGACCAATCGCGGCGGCCCGGCGCCAAGAACCGTTGAGCACCTTCACGGCGCTCACGGTGGAGGAACTCTTCGCGTGGTATCGCCGCGTGTACCGCGGGAAAACGGTCGCCGGCCTTATCGCGTTCGGTTTCCCGCTGCGGGAGGTGCGCTACGATCTTGCCAACGAATACGTCGCTTCCCTCGCGCGACGCGATTCGCGCGTGCGCGGCTTTCTCCTTGCCAATCCGCGCGACACCTCCGCAAGCATCACCGAGTATTTCGCGCATAAGAAGCGCGGCGCGCGATTCAGCGGCGTAAAACCGTACTACGACCTGCTCGGCAAGGAGATTCCGCAGAGCGTCTATCACACGCAGATGTCGGAGTTCGTGCCCGATGAGCTGCTCGAATTCATGGACAGCGAGCGGTTGGTGCTTATGCTGCATACGTCGGGCATCGGCATGGGCGATCCCGAATGTCAGAAGTTTATTCGCTCGGCGCTTGCCCGGTATCCGCGCGTCAAAATCGTCCTCGCCCATATGGGACGGTATCTCTTGAAGGATCAGTATTTCGCGTTCTTCGATTCCGGCCTGCTCGATCACCCCAACCTTTTCCTGGAGATCTCCTCCGCCAGTCAGCCCGATGTGTACAAGAAAACGCTCACACGCCGAGATTTGTGGAAACGGCTGTTGTTTGGCTCGGACCTGCCGTTCGGCCTGATCACGGGAGAGGAATACTGGTCAAAGGAGACCGGCCCAATTTTCATCACGCGCGAGAAGTATTCGTGGACCGACGAAAAGATTTACGAGCGATTTCGAACGCGCCGTCGGCGGGTCACCTACAACACCTATCACGCGCTCCACGCGTTGAAGATTGCCGTGGACGCGCTCGCGTGCGGCGACGCGGAAAAGCGGCAACTCAAGGAGGACATTTTCCTGAACAACGCCCGCGCGCGATTGTTTGCCGGCGCGGCGAGGTGATCCATCCGCTCTGGAGGCGTCGATCACTCCGCGCGTTTGAACTTTTGGCGTTCGCGGAGGTGGCCGCGAACGTCGAGAACGACTTTGAGAACGACAAGAAGGACAAGAACGAGGGAGGAAGTTTTCAACGCGGCGACGAGGAAGGCGCCGAGCAGGATGGTGAGATGCATCACGACGACGCGCCCGTACGGTTGCTGCATGAGGACACTCGGGCTCGCCTGACGGTACTCGCCTTCGCGGAGATAGTTCAGGACAAACGAGAGGGCGTGGCTGAGGAAGAGGCCGACGATGGCCCAATCCAGGCGTTCATGCCGCACGATTTCCAGGATGGCGTTTCCGTCGGGAAACGGGGCGCCTTGGCGGAACGCGCCGCCGAAGAAGCCCATGATGAAGATCCCGTGAATGAAGGTGAACATCCCGTAGTGGAAGCAGAAGAACGGGACGAGGAAGATCTTGAGGAGATGCCCCTGTCCGGCGCAGAGCATCTTGAGCGCGTTGAAGATCCCGAGGATCACGTTCTCGATCCAGAAGAGGAGCAGGATGGGAAAGGTCTTCCAGCCGAGGAAGAGCGCTCCGTAGATGGGGACCAGATTTGCCGCGACGAGGGCGAGGACCGAAGGACGAAGGAGGCCGGGGTCGGAGGAGGTCTCGCGGGCCCGTTCCGCATCTTGGCGGAGATCCTTGTCCGGGATCGAGGGATGCGGAACCGGTTCCATGACGCCGCGGGGCAGCCTAGCCTGAATCTTTCCCGCTCCCAAGATGAAATCTCCGCTCGAAAGACCGGAAATCTCGCGCCCTCTTCTCGAAATTCCTCCGTTCGATTGCGAGGGAAGCGCGATTTTCTCGACAACCGATCCGTGAATATGCTCTTTGGCGGCGTCGCGGAAGCGAACTCGAATGGATGCTTGTCCCCTCGCCGACGTTGGAAAGAGCGCTCCCGTCCAGGGTCTGCAGAGGGCGCTGCGCTGGTTCAACTCCTCGCGGGCGGTTCCCTGGTTGGCGTTTCCCGCGATCCTCTGGGTCGCCTGGCGGTTTCTCGCCCATCACGTGTTCTGGCGGGATGAAGCCCATGCGTTGCTGATCGTCCAGAACTGTCCCGACCTGGGAGATTTTCTCCGCGCGATGGCGTACGAGGGCACGCCCTTTCTTTGGCATCTCGGGCTTTGGCTGATTGCGAAACTGATCCCGCTCACGCCCGAACGCCTGCAACTCCTGCATTTCGTCGCCGTGACGCTCTTCGTCGGTTTGGCGCTCGGGTTGCCGCGCGTCTCAAACGCCGTGCGACTGATGATGGTATTCCAGATGCCCATGGTGGAATACTTCACTTTCAGCCGCCAGTACCTCTGGGTGATCGTGGGGCTTTACGCCTTTGCCCACGTCTATCTTCGCGCCCGCCGGAGCGCGTGGCTTTTCGTGATCCTGTTTGTGATCAGCCAGGTGTCCGCGCATGGAGGCCTCCTCGCGCTGGGGTTGCTCGCCTTTCTGATCGGGGAAGACTGGTTCGCGGGAGCGCGCAGGGTTCGCCTCGTGTGGCTGCTGCCGCTGGCGGGCGCCGCGCTCTGCGCGTGGCAGATGCGCATGCCGCCGGATATCATTGAAGGTCACCGCGTCTGGCGTCCGTTTTTCACGGAGCGAACGGCTTCGTTCGTTGGGATGTTCGCGCGGGACGTGATCCTCAAGGACGCCGCGGGCGGCGCCTTTTTTGCCGCGTTCGTGCTCCTGGCTTTTTATGCCGCAATGAAACGAGAGGCGCGCCGCGCCGTATTGGCCGCGTTCGTTGTCGTCGGATGGATCGCGGGTTTCTTCCTGGTCGGCGCGGTCAAATACTCCTGTCCGCGGCATCATTGGCTGCTCTCTTACGCGATTTTTATTTTCGCGGTGATCCTCTTCGACGGCGCGGGACGCGGCCCATGGACGCGTTGGGCGCAAGCCTTCGCGCTGGGCGCGTTGATCTTTGGCGGCAACCGTTTTCTCAAGGATTATCGCTTTCAGGCGGAGATGCCGGCTTCGCATTCGGCCCATGCGGCGGCGTGGCTTGATCGGCGGTTTCCTGGGCGGGATGCGCTGGTTGCCCAGGAAAACTTTATCGAGCCGATCATGGTGTATCGCCAGGCGCCCGGGCGGATCTTCGCGCTCGGGCGTCAACAATTCATTCGTTACGTGGTCTGGAATCATCCGAGCATTGATTTTTCCAAGGACGAAGACCTTCGGATGAGCCCGCGGCTTTCCGAACTCGTGGACGACCTCCGGCGCGTGCCGCGGGACGTGATGGAGGCTCGGCCGGTGGTGATCTTCGGCGTGGACGGCCTCCGCAAGCCGCGCGACTCATCTATTTCGCGAATTTCAGTCGGGGATGGTTCCCGCCTGCGGCTCGTTCAAGTGTTCAGCGGGGCGATCCTCGAGAATTATCTCGTCTATGAGGTCGAGTCGCGGCCCTGATCTCAGAAGCCTCATGCGCGCACGAGCGAAACTTTGGATCGGGCTTGGGGCGATTCTTGCGGCGGCGCTGGGGTTGCGGATGTGGGCGGGAGACGGGGTGGTGTTCACCCGCGGCGACGCGCGCGCGGTGGAGGCGGCGACCTCCGCAAGCTGGAGGGATGCGGTGGTCCTTTCGGTGATGGACGGTCGCGGCGTGCTGACTCCGCTGATTCTTCGCGCATGCGCCAGAGCGTTGGGCGCCGCCGACGCCGCGCTGATGGCGCCGGGGATTCTCCTCGGGATCGCGGCGTGCGCGCTCCTCTACGCCTTCGAACGAGACGCGGGAAGAAGGGGAGACGCGCTCTTGACGGTCGGATTGGGCGCGTTTTCTTCGTGTTGGATCTCCGCCTCTCTCCGCGCGGGCCCGATCGCGTTTTATCCCGTTCTCGCGACGGGACTTCTCTTTACCGGGATGCGCGTGTTGCGCGGAGAATCCTCGTGGAAGTGGGCGCATTTCGCGTGCGCCCTGCTCCTGGCGGCGGGGGGTCCGACGGGATGGCTGTTGGCGCTGGTTTTGCCGGTCGCCGCGCGAATGACCTTTCCCCGGACCGAAGCGCGCGTCTGTCGGGAGTTGGAGCGTTCCACGGGCTGGGCGCTTCTCGCGGGCGCACCGATCCTGCTCCTGCGCGTTGCGGTCTTCGCCATGGTTGGACCAAGCTCGGAAGGCGGAGTTGCCGACGCAAGGTTGATCCGGGAAGGTTTCGGCGACGTGATCGGGAATCTCGCGCCGCTTGTCGTGGCCCTCGCGATCGTGGCGTGGCTGCATGGCGTTGTCCGGATTTATCGCCGCGGGCGTTTGTCGGGGATCACGTGGGAAACCCTCCTTCAGATCGCCCTGCCGCGCGATCGATTGCTGGCGGCGTGCTGGGCGGGTGTCTCTGTGGCGTTGGCCGCGGGAGGGTCCTGGATTTTTCAGGAATGGAAATTCGGGGATCCGGTGGGCGTTTCGCCCGCCCTTTTCTTGCTGCTGAGCGCCGCGATCGCTTGGGGTTGGAAGGCGGGCAAGGGATGGGAACAGCGGGCCGCGCGCCTTGCGCTCATGCTTGGCGCGGCGGGGACTGTGGGGATGAGCGTCGCGGGGATCCGGGAGCGGGTGGCCAGCGGCAACGCGAAGCTCGCCGTGACGGCGATCTCCGATCGGTTGCGGCCGGGCGATGTCGTCGCGGTATTGAGTTGGACCGGCGCCTCGGAAATTCGGCGGCAGTTGCCTGAAGGAGTCCGATTGGTCGCCATGCCGTGGGGGGACGCCGGCGATCCGCGGCAGTGGGCGGGCGTCGCCGAGGCGATGCGCCAGCCGATGGGCCTCGACCTTTTTTTGAAAGCGATCGTGCGCCAGGCGCGTCCGGAGGGGCGCGTCTGGGTGTTCGACGCGTGGAAGGGCACCCTGGGCGGATACCTGATCCAACGCGACGTGGAGTTTTTGGATGTGCGCGCCCAACCCTTTTATGGATCGGCGTGGCGTTATTTCGATGACGAGGAAAGCGCGCGCTTCGATCCCGCGGTCGTTTCCCGGGAAATGATGTATCTCGAGGCGTGGCGCGGAGTCGAACTGGATCATCGGCTGAGGGCCTTGTGGCCCCGTCGGTCGGTCCGTCTCGCGGAGAACGATCCGGCGCGTTCCGCATACGAAGGCAGTCGCTTTGTCGTCACGGAGTTTGCCGTTCCCCGCGAAATCCAATAGTCTTGGAGAGTTGTGAGACGTTTCTTCCTCGGATGACTCCTTCGCCGTCAACTCGCGACCGTGCGGTCATCGTGGGAGGCGGACCGGCCGGGTTGACGGCCGCGTATGAAGCGCAGCGGGCGGAGATGGAAGCGCTTGTCCTGGAGGCGACCTCAACCGTCGGCGGCATTTCGCAGACGGCGACCTACCAGGGGTATCGGTTCGACATCGGGGGGCATCGCTTCTTCACGAAGGTCCGCGAGGTCGAGGCAATGTGGAAGGAAGTTCTCGGCGCGCGGTTTCTCCGGGTGAAGCGGCTTTCGCGGATCCATTATCGCGGGCGTTTCTTCCAGTATCCCTTGCGTCCGATGAACGCGCTGCGGAACCTCGGGGTGTTCACGTCGGCGGCCTGCGTGGCGAGTTGTCTTTGGGCGCGCGGTTTTCCGCGGCGGCCCGAACGCGATTTCGAGACGTGGGTAAGCAATCGTTTCGGCCGCCGCCTGTTTCGGATTTTCTTCAAGACGTACACGGAAAAGGTTTGGGGAATTCCGTGCGCGCAGATTCAGGCGGAATGGGCGGCGCAGAGGATCAAGGGGCTTTCCCTGGGTAAGGCGATCTTCGACGCCCTGTTTCGCCCGAGAAAAAAGGAGACCTCGCTCATCGAGGAATTCGATTATCCCGAGCTGGGGCCGGGACAGATGTGGGAGGCGGTGCGGGACGCGGTCGTGGCCGCAGGCGGCGAGGTGCGTCTGGAGACGCGGGTGGAGGAGTGGCGGCACGACGGGAGGCGGGTGACCTCGGTGCTGGCGCGCGCGCCGGAGGGGATGCGGGAGTTCGCGGGAGACCATTTTCTTTCGAGCGTGCCAGTGCGCGAGTTGATTCAAGGGATGCGTCCGCGGCCGCCCGACGCGGTCCTGGCGGCCGCCGAACGGCTTCGCTACCGCGATTTTCTCGTCGTATGCCTCATTGTGGATGACGAGAATCTCTTTCCGGACAATTGGATCTACATCCATGCGCCGGAGGTCAAGGTGGGCCGGATCCAGAACTTCAAGAACTGGAGCGCGCGCATGGTTCCCGACCCGAAGCGGACCTGCCTGGGGATGGAGTACTTCTGTTTCGAAGGGGACGCGCTCTGGACGGAGAAGGACGCGCGTCTCGTGGCGCTCGCGCGCGAGGAGATCGGGCGGCTCGGTCTGGCGGATCCCGCGAAGGTGGTGGACGGCGCGGTGGTGCGCATGCCGAAGGCGTATCCCGTGTATGACGAGGGTTATCGCGAGGCCCTCGATACGGTGCGGCAATGGCTTGCGCGTTTCGAAAACCTTCAGCTCGTCGGCCGCAACGGCCTGCATCGCTACAACAATCAGGATCACTCGATGCTCACGGCGATGCTGGCCATCCGCAACGCGCGCGGGGAGAAGCACGACCTTTGGGAGGTCAACACCGAGCAGGAGTACCACGAGGAGGGCGTCGCCCGGAATCGTCTGGCGCCCGAACGGGTGCGTTGATTCGGCGGGCTTCCCGCGGGATCACTTGGCGGGCTTGGCCTTTTTCGCGGCTTCGGCGGCGAGGCGGGCGTCCACTTCGGCGGCCTCGGCGGGACGGATCGAATGATAGTATTGGTTCGAGCGCGCGAGTTTCCACTTGTCCGCGAGCAGGCCGCTGAAGCGGTTGTCCGTGGGATGATCGAACTGATGATCCATCTTGATCGCGTCGAAAGGGCAGACCTCGACGCAGATCGCGCAGCTCATGCAGACGGCGAGATCGATGTCGAAGACCTCGGGTTGCTTGATGGGTCGCCCTTTTTCGTCGCGCCGTTGCTCGATATAGATGCATTGGGGCGGACATTCCTTTTCGCAGATCTTGCACGCCACGCAGCGCAACTCCTCGGGGCGTTCGTCGTAGACGAGAAAAGGAAAGTTGCGGAAGTTTTCCGGCGTTGGGCGCGCCGCTTCCGGATATTGGACCGTGACCATCCGGTCCCCGGAAAAATAGCTTCCGATCAGGTTGCGTGCGGTGACCGCGAGGCCGCGGAGGAGTTCGAGGCCGAACATGGTCAGCGGTCCACCTCGCCGAGGACGATATCCACCGATCCGAAGATCACGATGACGTCGGCGATCTTTTGGCCGAGGCACATGTCCTCGAGGACGGTGAGGTTGATGAAGCTGGGCGGGCGCACGCGGTAGCGGTAGGGGCACGGCCCGCCGTCGCTGATGAGGTAAAAGCCGAGTTCGCCCTTGGGCGACTCGATTCGGCTGTAGATCTCGCCGGGCTTGGGGCGGAGGTTGCGGAGTTTCGCCTGCGGATTCATGATCTCGCCCTTTTCCGGTATTTGCGCCAAGGCCTGGCGAAGGATCGCGACGCTCTCCCGCATCTCGAGGATGCGGACCATGTAACGGTCGTAGACGTCCCCATGCTCGCCGAGCGGCACGCGAAACTCGAAGCGGTCGTAGATTCCGTAGCGGTCGACCTTGCGGAGATCGTAATCCACGCCGCTGGCGCGGAGCATCGGACCCGTGACGCCCGCGTTGACCGCGAGATGGCGCGGAAGCACGCCGACGCCTTGGCAGCGGGAGAGAAGGATTTCGTTTCGGCTGACGAGCGCCTCGAACTCGTCCAGGAAGAAGGGGAAACGCTCCGCGATCCGGTGAATTTTCTGGAGTGCCTCGGGCGAAAGATCCACGCGAACGCCGCCAAAACGCATGTAGTTGCACATCATCCGCGCGCCGCTGATCTCCTCGAAGATATCGAGGATTTTCTCGCGTTCGCGGAAGGCGTAAAGGAGAGGCGTCCCGAGCGCCCCGAGATCGGCGAGGAGGAACCCCGCGAGGCAGATGTGATTCACCAGCCGCGTGAGTTCCCCGACGATGACGCGGATGTATTCGGCGCGTTCCGGCACGGCGATCCCCGCAAGTTTTTCGACGGCGAGCACATACGCCCAGTTGTTCGTCATCGAACAGAAGTAATCGAGGCGGTCGGTGTACGGGATCGCGGCAAGCCAGCTCATCGTTTCGGCGAGCTTCTCGTGATTGCGGTGGAGGTAGCCGAACACGGGCTTGAGGCGCACCACGGTTTCTCCGTCGAGGACCACATCCATGCGAAAGACGCCGTGGGTGCTCGGGTGGTGCGGGCCCATCGAGATCTCGAGGAAATGCTTCGCGAGCGCATCGTCGCCGAATACGCGATAGCTGCGCGGGCCGTAAAGCGGCGCATCGAGGATTTCTCCATCGGCGGCGTTTGCGCCGCCGAGATCCAGCATGAACGACCGCCGCCGAGGTTCGGTCGAATGCGAAATTTCCGCGCTCACGCCCGTCTCCTCTCTTCCTCCCGTCGATGTTGACGGGCGCGTTCGAGCACGTCGTCGTGGGGCGTGGGTTCCCATTCGTAATCGTCGGGCGACACGTAATCCTTTCGCATGGGGAAATCCTCGAATTCGTCCCACATCAGGATGCGCCGCAGGTCGGGGTGTCCGCTGAAGACGATGCCGTAGAGGTCGTAAATCTCGCGCTCCTGGAATTCCGCGCTGCGGTAGAGCGGAGTGATGCTCGGGAGGATCGGAGTGGCGCGTCCGTCGGTGCGACAACGCAGGACGATCGGCCCCTGTTTCGCGGAGACGGAATAAAAGTGATAGACGACTTCGAGATAACCCGGGCGTTCGCGTTCGACGGGTTTGCCGTCTTCTCCGCGGACCTTTTCCTTCGACGAAAGCCAATCCACGCCCGCGACGTTCGAGAGCAGGTCCATGCGGAACTCGGGATCGGTCTTCAGGAAGAGCGCGATTTCGAGGAGCGATTGGTGCGGCACGATCCACGACGAGGTCGCCGCGTCCCATTGCATCTGGGGAAACTGGGCCGCGAAACGTTCGGTGTTCATGTCAAGGGGCGAGGAGACGCTTCCGGTTTCCAGATGGCGCGAGTATGGGTCGGAACGAGGTCGTGCGCGCCGCAGGCGGGTACGGGGAATTCGGCCCGGTCCATCGGGTCGTACCAACGCAACGGCTGGGCGGCGCCGAGAGTCTGGCGATCGATTTTTCTCTGGAGAAACATGAGCGCGTTAAGCAGCGCCTCGGGACGCGGCGGACAGCCCGGAATATGGACGTCCACGGGGATGAAACGGTCAATGCCTTTGAGGACGTTGTAGCCCTGTTTGAAGGGGCCGCCCGAGATCGCGCAGGCGCCCATGGCGATCACGTACTTCGGTTCGGGCATCTGGTTGTAGATGCGGACGACCTGCGGCGCCATTTTTTTGGTGACGGTTCCCGCGACGATCATCAGGTCGGCCTGGCGCGGGGTGGGACGAAAGACTTCGGCGCCGAAGCGCGCGAGGTCGTAGCGCGCGGCCGCGGTGGCGATCATCTCGATGGCGCAACAGGCGAGGCCGAACTGCAGAGGCCAGACGGAGGAGCGGCGGCTTTGGTTGTACACCCATTCCAAAGTCGTGACGAAGACGCCCGCCCGTTGGAGTTCGCTTTTGAGCCAATCATCCATCCCGTCACCTCACCGCCATTCCAAGACGCCCTTGCTCCATTCCCACACCAACCCGAGGAGGAGGACGCCGACGAAGACCGTCATTTCCAAGAAGGCGAAGAAGCCGACCTTGTCGAGGGCCACCGCGCACGGGATCAGGAAAACCGTTTCGAGATCGAAGATCACGAAGGCGAGGGCGTAGAGGTAATACTGGGATTTGAATTGAATCCAGGAATCTCCTTTCGACTCGATCCCGCATTCGTATGTCGCCAGCTTGATCGCGGAGGGTTTGCGAGGCCGCAGGCCCGCGGAAATCAGCAGAGGGATGGACGCGACGACGAGCGCCACTACCACCAGGCTTCCGACGATGAGATAACTGTGTTCATACGAAGGCATGCGCGGAGACAAGCTAGCCTCTCTCATCCACAACTTCAACACTCCGCATCCCCCCCAAATCCCCGTGTCAGGCGTGGAGGGAGTCCATCCTCGGTCGAGGAACCTGCGACGCCCTCGCCACATTTTGGACTCAAGCCGCGGCCGCGGCGCCGCCGCCGCCGGCGCCCTCCCTCGCTTCGCGACCAAGCGGATTTTTCCCAAGCATGGACGGTGGAAAGGGAGGGCGAGGCCGCCGGCCGAGCCGTCGCACCCCTCTTGTGGAGAGTCTGAAATCTCGACGCAACCCACCCCTCTGATCCTCCATGGATGATGAGGAGGGTTGCTCTCTGAAAATCGAGCGGATCCGTGGATTTGGGTCCCCAAGGCGCCGATTCGGTTCCGACCGCCGCCGCGCCCTTCCGAGACAAAGAATGGTGGAGCAGAGGGGAGTTGAACCCCTGACCCCCACAATGCCATTGTGGTGCTCTACCAACTGAGCTACTGCCCCAAAAACGGCGCCCAGTGTAGTCGGGGCGTCGTGCAGACGCAACGGAAAAGCGTCGGGCGGCGGAGGGCCGTCCGTTCCGATCGAGATGGCGAGAGGAAAACTCCGGTCACCCTCGACAGGGCCACGCGGCTCGTCAGGCTTTTCTTGGCTGCCGGTTAGATTGATCCGCGATCGAGGATCTGGGCGGCGAGCGCGAGCGCCTCGCCCATTTTGGAGGGGTCTTTGCCGCCCGCCTGGGCGAAGTCGGGACGCCCTCCGCCCGCGCCTCCCGCCGCCGCTGCGATCCGCTTTACGATTTCGCCGGCGAGGAGGTTCTTCGCTCGAACATCGGCGACGAAACAGGTGAACGAACAGCGTCCGCCGCCCGTGCCGCCGAGGACGACGACGCCTTGGAAGTCTTTTTCCCGGAGGGCGTCGGCGACGAGACGGAGGAGGGAGGCTTCAGCGCCGGGGATTTCCGTGACGATGGTGGGGATGCCGCGGCGGAGTTGGATGCCCGAGTCGAGGAGGGTCGCGGCGATTTCCGCGGCGCGCTTCTCCTGTTCCGCGAGACGACGTTTTTCCTCCTCCATCTTGGCGACGCGACGGCGTTCGCGTTCGACCGCTTCGGCGTGCGCTGTTTCCTGCGCGGCGAGCCAGACGTCTACGGCCGCGCCCGCGACCGCTTCGACGCGACGAATGCCTGCGGCCACGGACATCTCCTTGCAGATGCGGAACGATCCGAGTTCGCCCGTGCTTCGGCAGTGCGTGCCGCCGCAGAGCTCCTTGGAAAAGTCGCCGATTTGGACGACGCGGACCTTCGCGCCGTATTTCTCGCCGAAAAACTGCTGGATGGAGGGATCGTTTTGGACCTCGGCGTAGGGGCGCTCGACCCAGCTCACGGAGACATTTTCGGCGATGCGCGCGTTGACGAGCCGCTCGATCTCGGCGATCTGGGCGGGGGTCAGCGCGTGGGCAAGATTGAAATCGAAACGGAGGTAGTCGGCGCATACGTACGAGCCGCGCTGGCGCGACTCGCGGTCTGCGACTTCGTGGATCGCCCAATGGAAGAGGTGAGTCGCGGTGTGATGCCGTTGGATTGCGGCGCGACGTTCCGCGTTCACCGCTGCGCGCACCTGGAGGCTTGGCGTCGGGGCGTCCGCGCTTTCGAGGAGATGGAAATGAACGCCGTCGCGCGATTGGGTGTCCACAATCCGCCAGTGAGCGGCGCCGTCCGTAAGGTGTCCGACGTCCCCCACCTGTCCGCCCATCTCGGCGTAGAACGGGGTGGCGTCGAGGAGAACGGCGGGACGCCCCTTGCTCTCGACTACGGCGAGGATCCGCGCGGACGCCTCCAATTGGTCGTAGCCGACGAAGCGAGTCGGCTCATGGACGACGGCGTCCTCGACCGCGATCACCTCTTTTTTTTGTGCGGCGCGCGCGCGCGCACGCTGTTCTTCCATGAGTTTCTCGAAGCCCGGGAGGTCCACCGCGAGGCCCCGCTCGCGCGCCATGAGTTGGGTGAGATCGAGCGGGAAGCCGTAGGTGTCGTGGAGGAGAAAGGCGGTTTCCGCGGGGAACTGCCGGGGGGCCGCCGCGCCGTCCGCTGCCTCCGTCTCGGCGTGCGATTCGCGCGCAGGTTCCAGCTTCGCGATTTCCTCTTCGAAGATCGCGAGGCCCCGGTCAAGAGTGTGGTTGAAGCTCTTTTCCTCGGAGAGGAGCATCTCGCGAATGCGGGGAAGTTTTTGGCGCAACTCGGGGAAAACGTCGCCGAAACCTTCGGCGACCGTCTCCGCCAGTTCGTAAAAGAAGGGCTGTTGGAACCCGAGGGCGCGCCCGAAACGCGCCGCGCGGCGGAGAATGCGGCGCAGGACAAATCCGCGTCCTTCGTTGGAAGGGCTGATCCCGTCGGCGATCGCGAAGCTCAGGGTGCGAATATGATCGGCGATGACGCGGAATGCGATGTCCACCCGCTCTTGAGGAGTCGGCTGCGGCGACGGGAGCGTGGAGGCATACGCCTTGCCGCTCATCGCCGCGAGGCGCGCGAAGATCGGGCGAAAGATGTCGGTTTCGTAGTTCGAAATCACCCCACCGAAATCCGTCAGGTTCTTCGTGCACTGGAGGATGCCGCACGCGCGTTCGAAGCCCATCCCTGTATCCACATGTTTGGCGGGGAGATCGGCAAGCGATCCGTCGGCTTCCGCGTTGAACTGGATGAAGACCAAGTTCCAGATTTCCATGCACTCCGCGGCGCCGGCGTTGACGAGCCGTCCGCCGGTGTCGCCGCGCGGGGTGAGGTCCGCGTGGATTTCGGAGCAGGGCCCGCACGGGCCGGTGTCGCCCATCATCCAAAAGTTGTCCTTTTTTCCGCCGGTTCGGATATGCCGCGCCGGATCGAGTCCGGCGCGGCGAAAGACGTCCGCCCAGCACTCCCACGCTTCTTGATCGAAGGTCGCGGGCTCGCCAGGGCCGGGTTGGTAGACCGTGGCATAGAGGCGTTCCTTCGGGAAACCCCAGCGTTCGACGAGGAGCTCCCACGCCCAGGCGATGGCTTCCTTTTTGAAGTAGTCGCCGAACGACCAGTTCCCGAGCATCTCGAAGAAGGTGTGGTGATAAGTGTCGAGGCCGACATCTTCGAGGTCGTTGTGTTTTCCGCCCGCGCGGATGCATTTCTGGGTGTCGGCGGCGCGCGCGGGCCGCCAAGGGCAGGGCTGCTGGCCGAGGAAGATCGGCACGAATTGGTTCATCCCCGCGTTGGTGAAGAGCAGGTTCGGCGCGTCGGGCAGCAGGGGAGAGGAGGGCACGATGGCGTGCTGCTTCGCGCGGAAAAAGTCGAGGAACGAGCGGCGCAGATCAGCGGAAGTCATGGGCGGTGGGCGACGAGCGAGAGGTGTGGGGAGAGGGACCGCCGAGAGTCAGGCCGTCTCCACGCGAGATCGGGCGCGAGGGGCGATGTCGTTTTGGCGTTGCCGGGAGCGGAGCAAGGGGCGTTGCCGCGGAATTCGAAGGCCAACGAAGGCGCCGCTTGGGAGTGTTGCGCGACGCGGAGCATCCCTATTTTTTCGCGGAGGTTTTTTCCGCCGCTTGCGCGGCTTCGGCTTCGGCGGGCGCCTCGCGTTTCGCGCGTACGGCGGCGACGATATTCTTGCACACGGCGGGATGGTCCTTGAGGAACTGGCGGGCCGCGTCGCGCCCTTGGCCGAGCATCTCGCCGGCGAAGGTGAACCACGCGCCCTTTTTTTCCACGACTTCGAGATCCACGGACGTATCGAGGACCGAACCTTCGTAGGAGATCCCTTCGTTGTAATAGATGTCGAACTCGGCTTCGGTGAAGGGCGGGGCGACCTTGTTCTTCACGACCTTCACCTTAACGCGGTTGCCGATCACCGCGCCCAGGGCGTCCTTGATCGCGTCGCGGCGGCGGATGTCGAGGCGAACGGAGGCGTAGAACTTCAGCGCGCGCCCGCCGGGCTGGGTCTCGGGGTTGCCGTACATCACTCCGATTTTCTCGCGAATTTGATTGGTGAACAGCATGCAGGTGCGCGCCTTGTGGAGCGCGCCGGTGAGTTTGCGCATCGCCTGAGACATCAGACGCGCCTGGGCGCCGACGGTGGCGTCGCCCATCTGACCCTCGAGTTCAGCGCGCGGAGTGAGCGCGGCCACGGAATCCACGACGATCACGTCGAGCGCGTTCGAGCGGATGAGGGATTCGGCGATGGTGAGGGCCTCCTCGCCGGAGCCGGGCTGCGAGATGAGGAGGTCCTTCATGTTCACGCCGATGCGGCGCGCGTAGGCGGGGTCAAGCGCGTGCTCCGCGTCGATGAAGGCCGCGTGGCCGCCGCTCCGCTGCGCGTTGCGGATGATGTGAAGCATCAGGGTGGTCTTTCCCGAGCTTTCCGGGCCGTAAATTTCGACGATGCGGCCGCGCGGGACGCCTCCCACGCCCAGAGCGAGATCGAGGGAGAACGCTCCGCTCGGAA
>JABWAM010000164.1 GCA_013360985.1 Verrucomicrobiia bacterium
CACCCGCCATCCGGTGTTCCGGCCGTTCACCCAGCCGACCGCCGCGCTCGGCGACGTCTCTTTCCAGCGGTTCCGGCCCATCGAGGAACGCGGGCGGACCGTGCTGGCCCGATTCGCGGGCGGCGCCGCGGCCCTGCTCGAGCAGATGCGCCCGCAGGGCCGCCTGCTGTTCTTCACCTCGGACCTCGACAACCAGTGGAACCGCTTCCCGCTGAGCCCGGCATTCGTGCCATTCATCGTGGAGACGGCCCGCCACCTGACGGACGGCTCGCGCGCGCGTACCTCGTGGGTGTTGCCGGCCACGCCGTCCGGGCTGCCGCCCACCCCGGGTGTGTTCACGATTGACGGGACCTCGGGCGCCGCGCCGGGTGGCGGCCGTCGCGTGGCCGTCAACGTCGATACCAGGGAGTCCAATCCCGCGCCGATCTCGTAAAGCCGCTGGGCGGACTCTGGCAGCCGCCAAAAGCGAAGGATTTCCCCATGCTCCGCCGACAGGCCTCGGCGGCGAAAGAACGCCTCGATCGCGCCGCGCAGCCCTTCGCCCTCCTCGCCTTCGGCCCAGATCTCGACCCGATTGCAGGTGCTCACCAGCACCGCGCCGCGGACGGGCGGAACGACCAACTCCTCCAACGCCGCGGCCAAGCCCGCCTCGGGAACCGCGAAAATCTCGCGCACCGCGACCGGCGCCGTGTGATGGCTGAGGCCGACCGAGACAACGTCCGTTTTCTTCGCGGAGTTCATGCGCGCCAACCCTCGTCAGCCGCCGAACCGGTGAAAGCCGGACCACGCATTGGCCAAGGCGAACGTCGCGAAGATGAATATCACGCCGCCGAGGCAGAGCCATGCGAACCGGCGCCCCGACAACCTCCCGCGCACTCGTCCTGCGGCGAGGATGAACGCGTAGATCCAAACTCCGCCCGCCCACACCAGTTTGGCGTCGGCGCACGCAAGCTCCGTCTTGCGGACGATCCCCGCGACCGCGCCGCCGGCCAGCCCGAGGGAGTACAGGACGAATCCGCCTACGAAAAGCCAGGTCGCCAGAGACTGAAGCCGCAGGATGGGCGGCAACTGCATAAAGCTCGCCGAAAGCCGTCGCCGCCGCAGTTGCGATTCCTGCACGAGATACATCAGGCTCGCGACCCCCGAAAGCGCGAATGCGGCGAACGAGAGTTCGTCCACGGCCGCATGCGCCCCGAGCCACACGCCATGCGCGCCCGCGCGCGCCGACGCGCGGTCGCCCGCCGCCGAAGCCGCAAGCATGGCCAGCAGGACCAGCGGCATCACGAAAACCGTGAGGGAGTTGAGCCGGATAAAGATCGCGAACGCCAGGTGCAGCCCCACGATGCACCACGCGACGAAGACGAGAGTCTCGAAGACCGTCGCCACCGGGCAGCGCCCCTGCGCGAGCCCGTGTTCCCAAAGAAACGCCGTATGCAGGAGAAACGCGGGCAGCAGGATCGCAAGCTTCGGCCAGAATCGGTAGGGGCGCGCCCCCGCCAGCCGCCATGCGGCGAAGAGAAACCCGAGCCCATAGAGCCCGACCGATGCCCAAAACAACCCGAGTTGCGCATTCATCGAAAGGGGCCCGTCCCGCGCGTGGAGGCGCGGGACGGGGTAAAATGGGGAGGCTGTAAGCCGGGTTCTGTTCGGCTCGGTCGCCCGAGCCGCGATCATCATTTCTCTTCTCGCACCGCGGTTTTCGCCGCCGTCCGAGAGTCCCGCTCGCGCGGAACCGCGACCTTACCCGGGGCTAGTGACGAGCCGGGCCGCGCTCGAATCGCCCCCTATTTGGTCTCGCTCCGGTTGGGGTTTTCCGTGCGCCGACGGTCGCCCGTCGGCCGGTGGGCTCTTACCCCGCCTTTTCACCATCACCCCGCCCCCGAAGGAGCGAGGCTGTCTGTTTTCTGTGGCACTTTCCGTCGCGTCGCGCTTGCGCCAACGACGCGCCCCCGCTTTCGCAGGGCAACCTGGCCCGGGAGCCCGGACTTTCCTCTCCGACGCAAGCGCCGGAGCGATGATCCGCCCCCCTAAAGCACGGAAAGCCTAAACGCAAAATCCCGCGCTTCCAAGCCCAAATCCCCGCGTCAGGCGTGGGGGGAGTCCATCCTCGGTCGAGGAACATGCGACGCCCGCGCCACATTTTGGACTCAAGCCGCGGCCGCAGCGCCGCCGGCGGCGGCGCCCTCCCTCGCGTCGCGACCGAGCGGATTTTTCCCAAGCCCGGAAGGCAGAAAGGTAGGGCGAGGCCGCCGGCCGAGCCGCCGCACCCCTCGTGTGGGGAGTCGGGAATCTCGACACGACTCACCTCTCCGATCCTCCATGGATGATGAGGAGGGTTGCTCTCTGAAAATCGAGCGGATCCGTGGATTTGGGTCTAAGGCGAAAGATCCGGATCCGAAAAAAGGCGCGCGCACGGATCGACGGATGCCGCGGCCGAGGCGCTCTCGCGCCGCCTTCGGCGGAGATCAAAGGTTCCCCCGCGTATGAAAGAGGAGCCGTCCGCAGTTGGTGCAGGCAACCAGCGCGTCGTCGCGCATCGCGTCGTGGATGGTCTGCGTGGTGAGCTTGAGGTGGCAACCGGAGCACATCCCGTGCGCGACGGCGACAACCGCCTGGCCGTTGCGATGGGAGAAAATTCGCTCGTAGCGCGACCGCGTCTCCTCTTCGAGTTCCGCCGCGAGCGACGCGCGTTCCTTGTCGAGGCCTCCAATTTCGGCGTTCATCGCCGCCTCGCGCGTTTCCAAGTCCTTCTTTTGGAGGAGGATTTGTCCCGCAGCCTCCCTCTGCGCGCTCTCGGCGGCCTGGACCTTTCGCTGCAGCATCTCGACCTGCTCCATGAAGCCGATCTCCCGGTCTTCGATCTGACGAATCTCCGTTTCCGCGGCGGCGATCTCATGCTGAAGCGCGTGAAACTGATCGTTGTTTTTGATCTCGAGGAGTTGAGTCTTGTACTTCTGGACCTGGGCCTGCTTCGCGGCGGCCTCGATCTCCGTCTTCTTTCGCTCCGCTTCGGCGTGCCGCATGGCGTCTTTGGCCTCCTCGACTCCCTTGGTCAAGGCCGCCTCTCGGCTCGCGAGAGCCGCCCGCTCCATCGGCACGCGCGCCAAAGCCCCCTTCAACTCGAGGAGCCGCTTGTCGCGATCCTGAAGGACCAGCAGCTTCTCGATCACGGGATTCATGAGCCTTTCCTCCTTCCGTCCACGGCCTTCTGCGCATACTTGGCGAGCATGTCGGCTTCGAGATTCACAAAATCCCCGACGCGTTTCCATCCCAAAGTCGTGATCCGGAGCGTATGCGGGATCAGCCAGACGCCGAAGCGCGACGGCGTCACGGAAGCCACCGTCAGGCTGACTCCGTCGAGCGCGACGCATCCTTTCATCACGATCCAGCGCATAAATCCGTCCGGCGGCGCAATTTCGAAGAAGAGGTCCGCGCCCTTCGCGCGGCGCGCAACGAGACGCCCGATGCCGTCGATATGGCCCGTCACGAAATGTCCGCCCACCGTGTCGCCGAGACGGAGGGAGGTTTCCAGGTTGACCTTTTCAGGAACCCGCGCGCGATGGAAGACGGTGCGTTCCCATGTCTCGCGGAGAACGTCGAACTCCAGGAATCCCCGGCGGTTCGCCACGGCGGTCAGACAACAGCCGTTGACCGCGACCGACGCGCCCAGCCTCACTCCGCGCGCCAGGCCGAGATGCCGAACGCACGCGCGGATGCTCTTCTTTCCCGGCGAGATGCTCTCCAGAATTCCTTGTCCCGTGACGATGCCGCTGAACATGAGATCGTGGGACGCGGTCTAAAAGCTGCGGTCCACCGGCGCCGCGCGCCTCGTTTCAGTACCGATAATGCTCCGGTTTGTAGGGGCCATCTTGCGGCACGCCGATGTATTCGGCCTGTTGCTTGGTGAGGCGCGTGAGCTTGACGCCGAGCTTGGCGAGATGCAGCCGCGCGACTTCTTCGTCGAGCTTCTTGGGCAGACGATAAACCCCGGGCTGATAGACGTCGCGGTTCTTCCAGAGATCGAGTTGCGCGAGGACTTGGTTCGTGAACGAGTTGGACATCACGAAGCTCGGGTGGCCGTTCGCGCAGCCCAAGTTGACGAGCCGCCCCTCCGCGAGCAGGTAGATGCACCGTCCGTTCGCCAGATCGAAGCGGTCGAGTTGCGGCTTGATGTTGAGGCGTTTCACGCCGGGCGCCGACATGAGGCGATCCACCTGGATCTCGTTGTCGAAGTGCCCGATGTTGCAGACGATCGCCTGATCCTTCATCGCATGGAGATGCTCCAAGGTGATCACGTCGCGGTTCCCTGTGGCCGTCACGTAGATATCGGCTTCGCCAAGCGTCTCCTCGACGGTGGTGACCTCGAAGCCCTCCATCGCGGCCTGGAGGGCGTTGATCGGATCGATCTCGGTCACGAGAACGCGCGCGCCGAATCCTCGGAGCGAATGCGCCGATCCCTTGCCCACGTCGCCATAACCGCAGACGACCGCCACCTTGCCCGCGACCATCACGTCGAGGGCGCGCTTGAGGCCGTCGGCCAGCGATTCGCGGCACCCGTAAAGGTTGTCGAACTTCGATTTGGTCACCGAGTCATTGACATTGATGGCGGGGACCAGGAGCGTCCTCTCCTGCCCCATCTTCTGGAGGCGATGCACCCCTGTGGTCGTCTCTTCGGAGACCCCCTTCCACTCGCGCGCGACCTGCTGCCACCGCTTCGGGTTCTCCTGATGGATGCGCTTGAGCAAATCCTTGATGACCTGCTCCTCCTTGCTCGCGGAGGGTGTATTCACCCAGCCGTCGCCTTTTTCGAGTTGATACCCCTTGTGGATCAAGAGCGTGGCGTCGCCGCCGTCGTCCACGATGAGCTGCGGCCCGAGCCCGCCGGGATGCGCGAGCGCCATGTCGGTGCACCACCAGTATTCTTCGAGCGTCTCGCCTTTCCACGCGTAAACGGGCACGCCCGCGGCGGCGATCGCGGCGGCGGCGGCGTCCTGAGTGGAAAAGATGTTGCAGCTTGCCCAGCGAACGGAGGCGCCGAGCGCGACGAGCGTCTCGATCAGCACCGCCGTTTCCACCGTCATGTGTAGGGAACCCGTGACGCGCACGCCGTCGAGCGGCCGCGTCTCGGCGTATTTGGCGCGCAGACTCATCAAACCGGGCATCTCCGCTTCGGCAATCGTGATCTCTTTGCGCCCCAGATCGGCCAAGCGCAGATCGGCGACCTTGAAGTCGGCGGAGGACGCGGGTTTGGATCGAATGGAAGTCTTGCGTTTTTCAGCGATTGCGGTGGGCATGGAAGTGGTGAGGAAGTGCTCCGCGGCGCCGGCAACGTCTCTCGCCGCCATCTCCTCGCGCGGAACGTGAAGACTAGGCGAAGCGCTCCCGCGAAGCAAGCGCCCAAACCCCCGCGTAAGGCGTGGAGGAGTCCATCCTCGGTCGAGGAACATGCGACGCCCTCGCCACATTTTGGACTCAAGCCGCTGCCGCGGCGCCGCCGCCGGCGGCGCCCTCCTTCGCTTCGCGACCGAGCGGATTTTTCCCAAGCATAGACTGTGGAAAGGTAGGGCGAGGCCGCCGGCCGAGCCGTCACACCCTTCTTGTGGGGAGTCTGGAATCTCGACACGACCCACCTCTCCGATCCTCCATGGATGATGAG
>JABWAM010000165.1 GCA_013360985.1 Verrucomicrobiia bacterium
GCCGAGCCGTCGCATCCCTCTTGTGGAGAGTCTGAAATCTCGACACAACCCACCCCTCCGATCCTCCATGGATGATGAGGAGGGTTGCTCTCTGAAAATTGAGTTGATCCGTGGATTTGGGGGATGCACGACCCAGGATCATGCGGCGCTCGCGCAACGGCCTCTCTTGCCTTTCGTCGCGACAACGTTCAAGGTGTGCCGATGAAACGCTGGAACGCAACCAGGCGATCGCGGCGCCCTTCGACATCCCAGCCTGCGCCGCGCGGAAGCGGGAGGACCCGGGGCCGGTGGTTATGGTTCGCGGGGCTGCTGTGCCTCGTTGCGTCCATTTCCGCTCCGGGGCAACCGCCGATCATCATCGATCACACCTGCACGGATCTTCAACGCGTCCCGATCGCCGCGATCGAACGGGCGAAGGCCACGCTCCGCGTCGCTTTCGGGCATACCTCGCACGGAAGCCAGATCGTGTCGGGAATGAACGCGCTCCGGAAAAGTCAGCCCGCCCTTTTCGGGTTTGGCCAGGGCGGCGGCCGCGACCTGTTTTTTCTGGACCGGACGCCGTCGGGCGACCTGGGTAATCCGGATCGCCGCGCCTGGGCGCAACGCACGCGGGAACTGCTGAACGGCTCCGGCAAAGATCTCAACGTCGTCCTGTGGTCCTGGTGCGGACAAGTCAGTGGCGCGTCGGAAAAGGAGATTCAACTCTACCTCGACCTGATGAATGAACTGGAGACCGAGTTCCCCAGCGTCCGATTCGTCTACATGACCGGCCATTTGGACGGCTCCGGCAAGGAGGGGAACCTCCACCGCCGCAACGAACAGATCCGGGCCTTCTGTAAAACGAACAACAAAATCCTTTTTGATTTCGCCGATCTTGAGAGCTTCGATCCCGACGGTCGGGTGAACTACATGGAGCTCCACGCCCGGGACAACTGCGATTACACCGAAGACGGCGTCGTCAAAAACTGGGCGGACGAATGGTTGAAGAAAAATCCTGGGCACGGGCTGGCGCTTCCCTCCAGCGCCGCTCACAGCAGGCCGCTCAACGGCGCGCTCAAGGGGCGGGCGTTTTGGTGGATGCTGGCGCGTCTGGCGGGATGGAACGGCGAACCGGCGGCCCATGCCAAGGCGGCGGGCAAGGCCGGCGTCCAACCTCCGCGCGTCACATCGGCCGGGATCTTGATCGAGAAATCCGTGGCCTCCGCCGTCCATGCGCCTCTCCCTTCGCCATGAGCGCGCGCCTTCTCGACGGAAAACTCATATCGGAACAGGTCCTCGAGGAGACTCGCCGGGGGGTCGCCGAGTTCACCGCAAAACATGGATTCGCCCCTGGGCTCGCCTTCGTCCGCGTCGGCGAAGATCCCGCTTCGGTCGTCTACGTCGGCGCCAAAGCGAAAATGTGCGAACGCCTCGGCATCCAAGGGCAGACCTACGTGCTTCCCGCGTCCGCGGTCGAAGCCCAGGTTCTCGATCTCGTCGCGAGCCTCAACGCGCAACCGCGCGTCCACGGGATCCTTGTCCAGTCGCCGATGCCCGCCGGCATTCGCGAGGACGTCGTCTTCGAGGCGATCCTTCCGGGAAAAGACGTCGACGGTTTTCATCCGCTCAATCTGGGCAAGCTCGCCGTCGGCGATCCGACGGCCTTTGTCGCCTGCACGCCCGCCGGCGTGCATCAAATCCTCTTGCGCGGCGGGATTCCGCTCGCGGGGCGGCGCGTTGTCATCCTGGGGCGAAGCCGGATTGTCGGAAAACCGCTCGCCCTCCTCCTCAGCGGCAAAGGGAAAGGGGCCGATGCGACCGTCACGCTCGCCCATTCCCGGACGCAGGATCTCCCTTCGGTCACCCGCGAGGCGGAGATCCTCATCGCGGCGATGGGAAAAAACCGTTTCGTCACCGCCGACATGGTCCGCGAAGGCGCGGTCGTCGTGGATGTCGGGATCACGCGTGTTCCCGATCCCGCGAAAAAATCGGGCGCCCGCATCGAGGGCGACGTGGACTTTATCCCGGTCTCCCAAAAGGCGAGCTGGATCACGCCCGTGCCCGGCGGCGTCGGGCCGATGACGATCGCCATGCTCATGGCGAACACCCTCAAGGCCGCGAAACTTCAAACGGCCTGACCTCGCGCGCGCGCGCGGGCACGAAAGCGAGCGCCGTCGCGGCGAAGACGCCCCGCCGCGCAAGCGATCCTCCGTCCGGACGGGCGAGGCGCCGGAGGATCGCCGCGCGGAAAAGGCGGCTTACTTGGCTTCCGCAGGTTCCGCGGCTTTCTCGGCAGTCGTGTCGGCCGCCTTGACGCGCTGGGGCGCCTTGCCTTTGCGGATGCTCTTGATCACGGCGGCGCCGTCGGCTTCGTTGACATAGCGCGCCTTCACGGCGTCGCCCACCTGGAGGTCGGCGAGCGTCTTCGGGGCGCCATCCACAAGGATTTTCGCTTTCTCGGCGACTTTGTAGCTCTTGCCGCCGAGGGTGATCGTTCGCGCGGCGGCATCCAGCGCCTCGATCGCGCCTTCGGCCTTTTCGGGTTTCACGCGCGGGGCTTTCGCGGGCGCGGCGGCAGCGGCGGCGTCGGGCGTTCCCTCGGCGCGCAGGAGGGGAGCGGCCAAGGCGAACGCGACGGCCAAGACAAATGCGGACAGGAATACGGATTTCGGTTTCATGGGGAGCGGGTTGCTTGGGGGTTGAATTGAACGGACGTCCAGGACCAATCGAACAACGCAATTCCATAAAAGTTTCTCCACGAAAAGTCAATTCGCGCGAGGAGCGAAGTTGGCTGCGTTGCGCGCGGTCCGCCGGAGTTTTCGGCAGCCGGTTTGCCCGCATGCTTCTCAATGTCTCCGTGAGGAACCCGCGCCTCTTCCTTCCGCCTCTTGGATGAAGCGGGAGGCGAGATCGCGTCCCCTGCCTTTGGAGGAACAGGGAGGGCTCGAAAGGCAGGGAGAACCTGCTCCGAAACGTTCGGGGCCAAGGCGATTTTCGCCTTTCGAATGGAGATTTCTCCTTGGGAACGCGCGAGAAAGATCGCGGTCAGGGTTTGACGGCAACCAAGCTGATGGCCGCGAGATGACGACGGTGTTTGCGGAAGATGCGGCGCATGGAGAGGACGCGTGAGCGCGCCTCGGGCGAGCGGAGGACCTTGGCGACGAAGCGCAGCGCGCCGAGGAAGCCTTCGTCGCGGAAGAGGCGCCCCGGCTCGAGCAAATCCATCGGCGCGGACGTTTCGGAGGCGATCCGAAAGCCGACGCTCTGGAGCAGATCCCGCCATTCGCTTGCGGAGAGCGGCCGCGCGCCGACGTGGATGTTGCGCGACATTTCCCGGCTGATGTCCTCCTGCACGACCTTCGGCAAATCGTCCGGCGTGAAGCTCATCTCGTGAATCCCGTAGCGTCCGCCGGGCTTCAGGAGGCGAAACGCTTCGCCGACGATCCGCCGCTTCTGCTCCGCTCCCTGCATGGTGAGCATCGCTTCGCCGTACACCACCGTGGCGGATTGATCGGGAAGGCCGGTCTGTTCGGCCGTGCCCAGATGGCACCGCTGGCGCGCGCCCGAAAGATGGCGGCGCACCGTGGCGGCGGCGGTTTCGTCGCGCTCCACGGCTGTATAGCTTGACGGACGCTTCTCCAGGGTGAGCCGCGCGGTCACTCCGAGCCCCGGCGCGAACTCCACCACGTCGTCGCGCGTTTGGATATCCAGATGCTCCAGCATGAAGCGGGTCAACTGAAGGCCGCCCGGGCGCAGCACGCGTTTCCCCAGTTTAGCCAACAGCCAGTGGCCGGGCATTTTGTTCGCGTCATCCTGCGGGGATGCGGACGTTTCCGAAGTCGGAGAGCAAGCGGCGCAGAGAGGCATGGGGCAAAGCGATGGAGGAATCGGGAGAGATTACAGTTGCGGCTCGATTTTCTCGGGACGCACCAGCAGCACGGCGCGCGCCCAGGGAAACGTCGCTTTGACCGCTTCGAAGTCCGGGCCTTCCGCCCGCATCTCGGCGCGGCCCGTGATGGAACAGCCCTTGCCGGAACTATGGTTGCCCCGCACCTGGCGCGTCCCGAAAAGCAACTCGACGCGAGGATCGTTTCGAAGGTTGGCTTCGGTTTTTCGCATGCCGCCGACGGGGATTCGCAACGTCTCGCCGTCGAGCCCCATCCGGTTCAGGTAATCCCCCCAGGTGGCGACCACGTGCGGCCCGTCGGAGCCCGCGGTGGCGATGGCCACCCACTCCGATTTCTCAACAACTTCGCGACAAACGCCTTCGATCTTTTTCATGGGGACTCCTTTTGATGCGGATGGTTGCGCGCGCCGTCCGGCGCGCTTGGGGTCGTCGCCAATTTCCACCGATTCCGCGGCAATGCAAGCGCGTCGCGTCGCGTCTTCCCTTTCGCGCGTGCGTTTTAGGCTTGAAAAGCCCCGCGTTTGTGGCATAAGCCAACGCGTCACCACGGCACAGAACAACTTACGTTCGTTTCTCTCGATCTCATGACCGTCGCGAGACTCCTCCCCTTTGGCTTTCGCGCCGTCGCGCGCGGTGCGACGTTTGCCGGGGCGCTGCTCCTTGCGGCGGGGCCGTCGGCGCGCGCGAACCCCAGCGGCGAACAGGTGGTCGCCGGATCGGCGAGCTTTTCGCGTTCCGGCAACACGCTCCAGATCACCACCTCCGACCGCGTCATCATCAACTGGCAGGATTTCTCGATCAACGCCGGGGAGTTGACGAAGTTTCTCCAGCCGGGGGCGGATTCGGCGGCATTGAACAAGGTGATCTCGGGCAATCCCTCCTCGATTCTGGGATCGCTCCAGGCGAACGGACGGATTTATCTCGTCAACCCGAACGGGATCATGGTCGGCGGCGGCGCGACGATCAACTGCGGGGCGTTCATCGCCTCGACACTCGACATCAACAACGCCGAGTTTCTCGCGGGCGGCGACCTTCATCTCCAGGGCAACTCGACCGCCGCGATCGTGAACCAGGGGCGCATCAGCGCCGGCGGCGGCGACGTCTTTCTCATCGCGCGGCAGGTGGACAATCAGGGAACGATCTCCGCGCCGAACGGCGTGGTCGGTCTGGCCGCGGGCAACGAGGTGCTCCTCGCGGAGTCCGGCGCCGAGCGTTTGTTCGTGCGGCCGACGGCGTCGGACGGCGCTTGGAACCTGAACGGCGTCCGCAACGCGGGAACGCTCGAGGGCGCGCAGGCCGAGCTCAAGGCGCACGGCAACATCTACGCCTTCGCGATCAACAACGAAGGGGTCGTCCGCGCGACGGGGGTGGAGACGCGCGATGGGCGCGTGCTCCTGACGGCGGACGACGGGTTGGCGAAGAATACGGGAACGATTGTGGCAGAGTCGCCTTCGGGTTCGGCGGGGCATGCGGTGACGCTCCAGGCGCGGGCGTTCGAAAACCGCGGCGCGGTCCACGCGGATGGCGCGCGGGGCGGCAGCGTGGATCTGCGGGCCGATTATCTCGATCAGAGCGGAACGGTTTCGGCCGACGGCCTCGCAGGCGACGGCGGCACGGTGCGCCTCGACGCGAACGTGCGCGTGCTGCTGCCTTCGACGGGGATCCTTTCGGCCAAAGGCCGCGGAAC
>JABWAM010000166.1 GCA_013360985.1 Verrucomicrobiia bacterium
AGGCGCGGAAGGCGTCGCCGGCGCGGGAGACGCTGCGTTCTCCGAGAGTTTCGGCGGGAGAACGGGAGAAGCCGGTTCCTGGGAGATCGCCTCCTTCGCGGGCGCGGGATTCGGCGAAGCGGCGGCCTCGGGAAATCGGATGAGGGGCGCCGACGGTTCGTGCTCCGGTGGGGCGAGGGATTTGCGCGGTGGCGGTCCGCGGAGGCGCGCGAGGTGGCGAACGGCCTCTTGAAGATCGGATTTGCGGCCTGCCTGTTGGGCGGCAGCCGCAAGATTTTGCCAAGTTGCCGCGTGATGCGGGCGAAGTTTGAGCGATCGGCGATAACACGCGATTTCGCCGCGAAGATCGCCGCGTTTCCCAAAAGAAAGGCCGAGGTTGGCCCACGCTTTCGCGTGGCGCGGATTCGCTTCCACGGCGCGTTGATAGGCGCGGCGCGCGTCCTCTTCCAAGCCCGCCCGTTCGCTGGCCCAGCCCAGGCTGTTCCACGCGGAGCCGTTCTTCGGGAAGCGGCGCGTCAATTCAGAGGCGGCCGCGCGCGCCGCGGCGAAATCTCCCGCGTCGGCGGCGCGTTGAAAACGCTTCCACGCGGCGTCGCCCGAGATCTGGCGATCGTCGGCGGGGCCTTGATCCCGCGGGAGCGAACAACCGATCAGGCACGCGCTTGCCATCAGCGCGCCTCCCCAGAGGAGCGGCGCGACCCGAAAGCGCGCGACGCGCATGAGATCAGCGCGCAGGTTGCGCGGGGCGAGCGCCGAACTCGCCGAGGAGTTGTTTGGCGGCGGGGCTTGTCGACGCGGCTTCGACGAGGTCCTTGTTGACGGACTGCAGTTTGGAAAGAATGACGGGTACGCGGGCGAGCATCTGTTCGGTGGAGGCGTTGTTCCGACGGAGTTCTCCATTCTGGATAATGACTTGCACGAGTTGGATGCCGTAGCCCACCAAGAGCGCCAGAAAGACGATGAAGATGGGGAGAAAGGCGGAACGCAGCGCGCGTCCATCCGTTCGAGACTCGGCAGGGTCGCTCATGGCACCTCCTTGCGTTTGCCGTCCACGAGAATCGTCGCTTTGAGGCCGTTCTTGCTCAGGAGCTTTACGAGTCCGGGGTCTTGCTCGGAAAGTTGGGCCATTCGCAGAGTGACCTGACGGAGGAGCGCCTCCGCTTGGAGGGCTTGCCGCGCGCCGTTTTGGCGCTGGGCGATCCGGGAGACCAGACGCTGGTTCCACAGCGAAACACTCAAATTCGCGAAGATGAGGAGCGCAAGCGCGACCGCCACCGAAGTGAGCGCAATGAACTGCCATCGCTTCATCAGGCCGCTCTTCTAGCCCGGATCTTTCATGCTGCCAAGGGGAATGTTCGTCCTGGATCCGCGCGTCAGGAAGGGTGAGGACGCATCCGCCGACTTGGGCCCCGACGGATGACCCAAATCCACGGATCCGCTCGATTTTCAGAGAGCAACCCTCCTCATCATCCATGGAGGATCGGAGGGGCGGGTCGTGTCGAGATTCCAGACTCCCCACACGAAGGGTGCGACGGCTCGGCCGGCGGCCTCGCCCTACCCTTCTGTATTCCGTGCTCGAGGAAAATCCGCTCGGTCGCGAAGCGAGGGAGGGCGCCACCGGCGGCGGCGACGCGGCCGCGGCTTGAGTCCAAAATGTTGCGAGGGCGTCGCATGTTCCTCGAGCGAGGATGGACTCCTCTACGCCTGACGCGGGGATTGGGGGATGACAACAGGGGTTGCTCGCGGATGGGAGATCCGCCCAAGCCCCGTCGGGCGCGCCCCGCCTCGCGCGATTCAGTAGGCGATGATCACGCCGAGGTGGCCGCGCGAATTGTAACGCGGATTGAGCCCGGTGTCGTAGAGTTGCCAACCGTAATCGAAACGCACGCTCAACCAGGGGGAAATTGTGTAGCGCAACCCGGGGCCGGTGCCGGCGAGTTGGACATGCGGGTCTTCGCCGGGAAGCAGGATGCGGTTTTCCGCCACTCCGTAGTCGAAAAAGCCGAGGAACTGGAGCTGATCCACCGCCTTCTCCAAGCCGACGAGCGCGCCGAGGCTCACCGGCGGCGTGCGGATTTCGGTGGAAACGAGATAGCCTTCGTCGCCGTTGGCTTCGCGTTCGTCGTAGCCGCGAACGCTGCCGGAACCGCCCACGCCGATTTGTTCGCTGGCGAGCAGATTGCGGTGGGCGACCTGGAGGCTCCCCTTCGCCATCCAGGAGAAGTCCCAGGGAAGTCGCGTGACCCGTTCGATTCCCACCTTCCCGTAGCGATATTCCGCGAGCGCGTTGTTTCGTGCGAGGGCGAAATGGCGGTCGTCGTTGCGCGAGGTCCAACCGCCCGGGCTGTACACGAATTGCCCGCTCAACGAGGTGGTGCCGTAGGCGTCGCGCGCCGTCGCCGTGTAATCGAAAACGAACTGATCCACGTCGGTCGTCGTCCCAAAAACCTGGGCGCCGCCGAATTCAAGGTTGTTGTTGCTCTGTTTGAAGTCGAAGCCCGCGCTCAGTTCGTGTTTGAGCCATCCGGGCGCCGGCAGCGGCGCCGCGTAGCGCGCGCTCGCTTGCCAACTGAATCCTTCGATGTTGAGCGGCGGGGCCACGTCGCCGCGCGTGTCGGCGCGACTCCCGAAGAACGTCAGGCGATGCCGCCAGGGAAGCGGGATGATCCAGCTCCCCGAGTGGCCGACCAGTTTTTTGAAATCGCTGGCGGTCGTGAACTGATAGTTGAGCTGTTGATCCAGCCCGAAGGCGTCTCCCCAGTTGAAGCCCGCCAGCCAGCGTTCGTCGCCCGTCAGATCGTTCCCCGTGTCCTCGTAACCCGTGTAAAAGCGCGCAGGGAAACGATCCTTCGCTTTGATCACCACGTCGGTGCGTCCGCGCTCCTGGCCGGGCGTGAAGACGGCGTCCACCGTGCGAAAGGGATTGGCGTTGAGCCAATCCACGTCTCCCTCGAGCGCCCGTTGGGAGATCGGATCTCCCGGACGCAGCCGCACCTGTTCGGCGATGCGTTTGGAGGAAAACCAGCGATTTTCTTCGACCCGCACCGCGCCCACGCGTCCCTCGATAACGACGAACTGCACGACCCCGTTGGTGATGTCCTGCTCGGGCACGATCACGTCCACTACGGGGCGATCGCATCGGCGGTAATGGCGGATCACCTCGCGCACCATTGCGTTGAGCGTCGCGCGAGACACAGGCCGCCCGAGATACGGACGCATCGCCTGCTGGAAAGAGTCCTTCTCGATCAGCGGGAGTTTTCCGGCGCGGATCCCTTCGAAAGGAGGCGCGCCGCCCTTGATGACCTCGGTGGGCGACGCGACGAAGATGATGCCGCGCAAGGCGGCGACGAGCGGTTTTTCCGCGTCGGACGACAGCGGAACCGACTTTTCGGAAGGCTCCGCCACGCCCCCCGGCTTCGCCTCCGGCTCTTTCGGCTTGAGGCGATCAAAGTCCTGCGCGCCCGCGACGCATGCCGCGACGCCGAACGCGAACGCGCCCAACCATCGCGTCCAGCCATGGAACGTTTTGCGCCGGAAAACACGCATCACCGCATACGCTTACCAAAAACGGGGCGGTGCGCGCAATCATCCTCTTCCGCCCATCTTGCGCAAGTCGCGACGCCGCAACGAGTTCAGGAGGATTCGCCTTTTTTTTTGTTCGCGGATGGCGGCGGCGCGGCGGCGTGATGGTCCCGCCCGAGGAAGGTGTTCGACCATGCGGACGTGCCGCGCAGGGCGGCGTTGTAGAGGACCGGCTTCTTGTCGAGCATCTGCTCGGTCTCGCCGTAACCCTTGAGGCGCTCGTACGCGCGCGCCCAGATGCACTCCTTGTCGTCCATCTCGCATCGGCCGTCGCGCGAGCCGCCGCAAGGCCCGTTCCGCGCGGCTTTGGAGCAGGATTCCAAAGGACAAAGATAGGCCGTGTCGGGAAGGCTGCAGTCGCCGCAATCGCGGCAGCCGAACCAGAGCGCCTTTCCCGCGTGCTCGATGCGGTGCAGCCCCCGTGCCACCGAGGGATGATGTTCGAGCCAGCCGTAGAGCCGCTGCATGAGCCGGAAGCCGGGGGTGCCGGGGGTGAAGACCTTGTCGTGGATGAAACGCGACATCCGGTAGGCCGCGCCGTTCTCTTGGCTTGCGTGAGGCGATCGGAGCGAGGCGAGATACGCGCGGTTGATCTGGCCCGTCGCGCCGAGGCCCGTTGCCGGGTCGCGTTCGAAGAGGTAAAACTCGTCCGGTTGCCCAAACTGGATCTCTTTCGCGAATTCCTTGCCCTCGTCGAGGCTGAAGCGTTCGGCCCGGTCGATGATCTCCTCAATGGTCTCCGCTTTCATCGTGCCGCCGAGATAGCCCGCCGCGAAGCCGAGCGAGCGGAACGCCGCGAGCTGCTTCGCGGCGAGATCGAAGAAGAACTCCCTCCCCTTGTCCGGCCCGCGGCCGTAGCGCTCGCAAAGCTCCATGAGCGCGGCGCTCACGACGCAACCGGGGACCTGCCCGCGATGGAAGAGGCCGGCCACCGTGCGGTTGAGCAGATAGACGTTTCCGATCACGGGCATCGTGAGACCTTGGTTTTGGAGAAACAGAAGCACCTCGTGAGACTTCCGCATGTCGTATCCGACTTGGGTGTAGATCAGGCGCGCCCCCGCCGCGATCTTTCGAAGGAGTTTGTAGTATTGCGGCATCAGCTCGCGCTCGAGCCGCTTAAAAGGCGAGACCGCGCAGCCGATGTAGAAGTTCGTCTTCGGAAGAACCGCCGTCTCGCCCTTTTTTCCCGGCGACGGCAGGCCTTGGTTCATCGCGCTCAACATCTGGATGAGACCGACCGAATCAATATCGAACACCGGCGTCGCCTCGCCGCCGAAGCCTTTGCGCGGATAGTCGCCGGTCATCGCCAAGATGTTTTCGAATCCTTCAGAGGCGTAGCGCCACGCCGCCGACTCCAGCCCGTTGCGGTTCAAGTCCTTGCAGGTGAGGTGGAGGACGATCGGTTTCGGTCCCGCGCCAAGGATGCGTCCGAGCCAGTCCGGCGGAAGCATGACGTTGCCGCCCGGGTTGTCCGTGATGGAAAGCCAGTCCACGCGCGGATCGGCCGCGAGCCGTTGCCCGAGCGCGACGACGGCGTTCGGTTTCTCCGGCGGCACGAAACCGCGCGTGGTCACCAGTTCGACGCCGTAACAAAAACGGCCGCTTTCGAGCCGGGTTCGCAATCCGCCTTCGCGCGCGTGTGCCGTCATAGAAGTGATGGGGTTGAGCTTCCCCCATCTTCCCGCGTTTCGCCACCGGCGCTCTTGTGTTTCGGTGCTTTTGTTTGGTGTTTCCGTGAGGCGAAGAGCCGCCGTCAAACCACCTCTTCTTTGCGAGGCAAGGAGGACGCTCCCTCAGACGGAGCGACAGGAGGACGCACGTAGGCGGGTTCGAGGCGGGCGAGATCGCCGGAGCGCGCCACCCCCGCGCGGCGCGCCGCCGTCGCGAGGCCTCCCGCGCGGGGAAAATCGCGCACGACCGTTGTGAC
>JABWAM010000167.1 GCA_013360985.1 Verrucomicrobiia bacterium
GACGCGTTGGCGCGCAGCCTGCCGTTCGCGCGGACGCTGAGTTTCGGGCCGCATTCGCGCGAGGCCGCCGCGCTCTTGGCCGATGAGGCCCGGGCCTTGATGACGAATCCCTCCGCTTCGGTTCGCGCCGCCCTCGAACGCCTCCAGACGAAGCTTGAGGCGCATTGAGTCGGTCGCGCCGCTTTTCTTCTTGCCGCCCCGCGTTCCTCCTCGCTACGTTGCGCCCCCCTCGCGTTCGCGCGGGGCCACTCCACTCCATCCATGGCAACCGCAAACGACGTCCGCAAAGGCATGGCGATCCGGTACGGAGGCGAGGTCTGCCTCGTGCTGGAGACCCAGCATCGCACCCCCGGCAATCTTCGCGCCTTTGTCCAAGCCACCATTCGCAACCTCAAGACCGGCCGCTCCGCGCAAGTCCGCTTCGCGTCCACGGAACCGATCGAGACCGTTCCGCTCGTGCGTAGGAAGATGGAATATAGCTATAAGGACGGCAGCGGCTGGAATTTCATGGATCCGTCCACGTACGACACCGTCGTCCTCCGCGACGAGTTTGTCGAGGGCTGCAAGGATTACCTCGTCGAGGGATCTATCTGCGAAGTTCTCTTCAATGACGAAGTTCCCGTTCAGATCGAGGTGGCGCCGAGCGTGAGTCTCAAGGTCGTGGAATCTCCGGAGGGCGTGCGAGGCGACAGCTCGGGCAACGTTCAGAAGCCCGCGAAACTCGAGACCGGTATCACGGTCAACGTCCCGCTCTTCATCAAAGAGGGGGAAGTGATCAAGGTGGACACCCGCACGGGGCTCTATCTCGGTCGGGCGTAGCCCGCATCTTTTCCCAACTTTCCAGTGGGGAAAGATGCTCTCGCCATCCCGCGCTCGGGATGAGGCGGGAGGCGAGGCCGAGTCTCCCGGTCTTTCGGGGAACCGGGGTTTCCCGAAAGGACGGGCGGGGCTCGAACCGGCTTGGAAACAAGTTAACCTTTCACGTGGAGATTTCGCCTTGGGAGCGTGAAAGATCCAAAGCAGGAAGGCGGTTCATCATGACGCGCCACCGGCCGCTGTCCCGCGCGGCTTCGGATCAGTTCTTCGCTTCGGAGGCGGATCGGGACGGCGCGTGGGACGCGGTGATGATCCGCAGCGGCGGCAGGCCGCAAAGTTCGCTCACCGTTTTGAACACGTAGCCCTCTCCCAACATCGTATCGAGGATCACCGGCAGCGCCTGAAGCGTGGCGCGATGGATGTCGTGGCACAGGATGATCGCGCCGTTGCGCGACTCCCGCATCACGCGGTTGGAAATGAGCATTGCGTCGCGATTACGCCAGTCGCGCGGATCCACGGACCAGCGAATGACATTCATTCCATACTCGCGGAAGATCGCGTTCGCATTCGGCTGAAAGGCGCCGTACGGCGGACGGAAGAGGCAAGTCTCGTAGCCGATCGCATCCCGGATCGCCGCCTGCGTGTCGCCCACTTCGCGTCGGATCATCTCCTCGCTCATTCCCGAGAGCAGGCGGTGCGAGTAAGAGTGATTCCCGATTTCATGGCCCTCGGCCACGACCTGGCGAAGCACCCACGGATAAGACTTGACCCGCTCTCCGATCACGAAAAAGGTCGCTTTGACGCCGCGCGCGCGCAGTTCATCGAGCACGCGCGGCGTGATGATCGGATGCGGTCCGTCGTCGAAGGTCAACGCGACGTGTTTCTGGTCGCCGGAGCCGCGGGAAAACGAGGGAACCGGCGATTCGGCGGCGGGTAGGCGCGCCACTTCGCCCGCAGGCAGCGAAGGCGGCTTCTCTGCGGCGACCTCCTTGGGGGGAGCGGGAAGCGGCGGTTCGGGAGGGACGACGGGAATGGCGAGCGGCTCTGGCGCGAGGGAAGGCGCGGGGATTGCGCTGGGCGCCCCAAGGGGCGTCTCCCGAGGCGCCGCGAGAGTGAGGTCGGGAAGCGAAGCGCGTGACGGCGCGGGGGCGTAAAGCAAAGCCAGCGCGGCGGCAAAACCTAGGATCAGCGCGCAGGCGGGGGTGTCGGGGCGTTTCATCGGCGTCTCGGCTCCACCATAGTCGCCGGACGGGAAATGGCAACGCGATTTCGAACGGCGCCGACGGCAGGCGCAAAATGTCGGCGGCGTCGGCGAAGCAGGAATTTTAAACGCCCTCTGAAGTTCCGTTCGCGCAAAATCTCATCGACGGCGACGGAACGCCCCAGCTTCCGCAGACGTCCGGCGAATTTCGCCGCGGAGATCCCTCGCCGCTTCGAGCACCATCTCTCGGAAGAGTTCGGCCGAAACCGCGCGCGCGCCGAGCGCCTCGACGGTCATTTGTTCCGCCCGATCATCCGTCGCCACAAGGAGTCGCCTGGGATCGGCGCAGCCGCCGACGAACCTTTCAATTTCCGCGTCTGCGGAGCGGCCGCTCTTCGTGTAAAGCACGCGCACGCCCGTCGGTGTCGCTTCGCCGGACGGAGGCTGCGTTCGTCCGTCGAAGACCACCGTCACGCCGCCTCCCTGGAGGTCGTGAAACGCCGTGAGCCAACGGATCAGTTCGTCGCGCGCGGCGCCGAGGCCGCGCCGGCGCGCGGCGATCAGCTCCGGCCACTGAAAAATCATGCTGTAGCCGTCCACCAAGATGAGGTCTTCTCTCATGCGCCTTCGATACCCGAAACGCGAAAGCGACGCACGGCCCAACTTTTTCTTTCGACTCCGCGTTTTTTTCGATGTAGACGGGTCTGTTCTCATGCTTCTTCTCCCGACGCGCCTCCTTTTCGCTTTTGCAGGCATGGGCGCCGCGATCTCCTTCAGCGGCTGCGCGACCATGGACTCTTCGGATGCCGGTCCGCTGGCGCCCGTCCGCGGGGTGGTGATCGACGCGGGGCACGGAGGAAATCCTCCCGAGGCTTCCCGCGAAGAATGTTGGGGGGCAATTGCCTCGAGCGGTTTCAAGGAGAAGAACGGCACGCTCGCCGTTGCGCGGAAGCTCCGTTCCCTTCTTTCGCAGCAGGGGTATGGCGTCGTGCTCACGCGGGATTCGGACCGTTTCGTCTCCCTCGAGGAACGCGCGGCGGTCGCCTCGCGTCCCGAGCATCGAGATTGGGTGTTCGTGAGTATTCATTTCAACCGCAGCCATCGCAAACAGCGGGCGACGAAGCTCTCCGCGGCTTATCGTCAACCGCGCGGATTCGAGATTTACGTGATGCCGCGCCGCGGCGGACGCTCGACCGTCGGCGCGCGCGCGTCCTCCGGCTACGCGACCGTCAACGACTCGCGTCCGAGCAACCTTGCCCTTGCGCGTTGCATCGCCGAACGCCTCGATGCGATTCCCGGAACGACGAACCGCGGGATCAAAGAAGCCTGGTTTGTCGTGCTGCGGTCTTGCCCGATTCCCGCGGTGCTCATCGAAGCCGGTTTCCTCTCGAACCCCGAGGAGGGCGCGCGGATCGCGACCGAGGCGTATCAGGAAAAGCTCGCGCGTGCGATCGCCGACGGCATCCGCGATTACGCCGCGCGCGCCTCCGTCTACGCCGCCGATTCCACTTCGACCCGTGGGCGTTCGTAGCGACCTCCGCGCGCGCGCGATTTACGCGGAGGCCGCGATTTGCTATCGTCTGCGGCCATGATGCGCCGGGTATTTGGGAGTTTCCTCGCCGTGTGGCTTGCCGCCGCCGTCCATCTGGCTGCGGAAGTCGCGCGGCTTCGTGATCTCGACGGCGACGGCAAGATCTCTCCCGCCGAGGCGGAAACGAGTTTGACGAACGAGATCCTGCGGCGGGCGGATACGAATCGCGACGGGAAGATCAGCCGCGCGGAGGCGAAGGCCCTTAACGCGGAGGGCGAACGCAGCGAGGAAAAACTTCGCAAGATCCTCCTCGACTTCAAGAGGATGGATGCGGACGGGGATGGCCGTGTGGACCGGGTCGAGCTCTCGAAATGCGTGCATGACGACTCGAAGATCCGGACGCTGCTGCTCGACGCATCCGGAAGCGCGAACCCTTCGATGCGAAGCGGCGAGCCGAATGCAACGGAGCGGCGGACGCCCGGCATCGCGATTCCTGGACGGGGCGCCTCGGCTCAAGACGCCAACGCTGACGACGTCACGCCGCTCATCGGATTCGGCTTCAAGCTCTGAGGCGCTCCTCACTCAGAGGGAAGCGCCTTCCCAGGCCAACATTGCGCGCTTGCGGAGGCGTCCTCCTCCGTAGTTTCCGCAGTCTTTCGTTCCGCGGATTACGCGGTGGCACGGGATGAGCCATGCGATAGGATTTCGCGCCATGGCGCTTCCGACGGCGCGCGCCGCGCCGGGGCTTCCTGCCGCCCGCGCGAGTTCTCCGTAGCTGATCAACGCCCCCGAGGGCACCCGTAGCAGCTCGCGCCAAACGCGGAGTTGGAAAGGGCTTCCGCGCGCGAACGCGCGCAGAGGAGCGAGAGACCGTTGCTTTCGCGGAAGAGCGAAGAGGCGCGCCGCCCATTTCCGCGCCGCGGCGTCCGCGCGCCGAAGCTGCGCGCGGGGCCATTCGTTGCGGATCATTTCGGCCGCGCGCTTCCAATCTTTGGAGGAAGGAAACGCGAGAACGCAAATTCCCTTTGGGCCGACGGCGATGAGGCACGTCCCAAACGGACTTTTCGCCAAGCCTGCCTCGATCGTCCATCCCGCGCCGCCGGAGCGAATCTCCTCCCGCGTTGCGGCCACGAGATCCACCCGGGGCGCGCGGCGGCGACGCCAACGGCGCGTGTCGGCGCCGGCGCGTCGTTTCGCGATCCGCCGCTCCTCAAGATCCGCGAGAGTCAAAAAACGAAGAGGATCCTGGGAAGGGGTGGCGGTCCATCGCGCAAAAAGACGGCAAAAGGCGGATGGAAGCGTTCCGGCTGCGCGTGCGAGCGTGGGCAGGTCGGCGCATTCGGCGCTCGTTTGCTCCAACTTTTTAAGCGTTCGCACGATGCGATCGTAATCGTTCATGAGCGCCATTCTATCGGGTAGGCAAAGAGCGCTCAATCCGCCGTTCTGAGGAGCGGTCCCGAGGACGATGAAAAAACGTCGGATGCCTGCGCTTCACCCGGCGCGTTTCAGGACGCCGATCAGCGCGTCGGCCGAGAGCGCGACGGGATTTCCCTTCATGCTGCTGCTCGCGGCGGCCTTGCGCGCGATTTCCGCGAAATCTTCGGCGGCGACGCCCCAAGCCGAGAGCGCGGGGATTTCGAGGTCGACGGCCAGGGCGTCCAGCCAGTCGGCGGAGCGCCCCGTCAAAATCCGCGCGATCTCCCCGTAGCGAGCGAGCGTGGGGGAAGAGGGGTTCTCCGCGCGTAAGGCCGCAAGATTCGCGCGGATTGTCGGCGCGAGGAGAGCGGCGCACACCGCGCCGTGCGGCGCGGAAAACATCCCGCCAATCGCCGCGGCGAACCCGTGGACCGCGCCAAGTCCCGAGTGGGCGAGGGCGATGCCTCCGAAGAGGGCGGCGAGGGCCATCTCCTTCCGCGCCGTCGCGTCGGCGCCGTCGCGGAAGGCGCGCCGCAG
>JABWAM010000168.1 GCA_013360985.1 Verrucomicrobiia bacterium
ACAGCGTGCGCCTGGCGGCGCTCGGGGTGGGTGACGCCGCGGACGCGCCGCGCGCGCGGAAGGCGTTTCGCCGGTTCCGCAGGCTGTGGATCACGGACATCGGAGGGATGCACGAGCCGCCGCCTTCGTGGCGGAACGGCGGCGTCAATCTGCTGGCGAAACTCGTCGGAGGCGGAAATTCCTTTGCCGTCAGGCGGGCGGTTCGGTCATCGTAGGCCCGCGATGAAGGTGGCGTTGACGAGAACGTTTCAGATCGAGGCGGCGCACCGTTTGCCGCGCCTCCCGTCGGGGCATAAATGCGCGCGGATGCATGGACACAGCTTTCGCATCGAGGTGCGCGTCGAGGGCGCATGCGATCCGGAACTCGGTTGGCTGATGGACTACGCGGAGATCAAGGAGGCCTTCGCGCCGCTTTTCGATCAACTCGATCATCGTTGTCTCAACGAGGTCCCCGGCCTCGAAAATCCCACTTCCGAAAATCTGGCGAAATGGGTGTGGGATCGCCTCAAGCCGTCGCTCCCGCTCCTTGCGGCGGTGGTCGTCGCGGAGACGTGCACCGCGCGCGCCGAATACCGCGGGTGAACATTCTCCACACCGAATGCGGGTTGAACTGGGGCGGTCAAGAGTATCGCACCCTTCTCGAGGTGGAATGGCTGAACCGCCACGGGCATCGCGCCTGGGCGGCCTGCGATCCCCGGAGCGAGATGTTTCGCCGGGGGAAGGCGCGCGGCGCGGCGGTCCTGCCGGTCTCGATGCGGAGCAACGCGGACTTCGACGGCCTCGCCGCGCTGTGGCGGCATTGCCGTCGGGAGAAGGTGGAGGTCGTCCACACGCACGGGCCGAAAGATTCCTGGATGTGTTGGCCGCTTCATCTCGCGGGCTGGACGGTCGTTCGTTCGCGCCATATCACCGTGCCGATCAAACCCGGGTTTGCCCACGGGTTCATCTATCGCCACGGATGCCGCCGCGTGATCGCTACCGCCGCAGTGATTCGCGAAACGCTCGTGTGGGTGAACGGGCTTGACCCCGCGCGGGTGGACGTCGTGGGCGAAGGAGTGGACCTCGACGAGTTCTCGCCCTCGGCGGATGGGGCGGCGTTTCGCGAGGAGTTTGGGGTGTCCGCGAACGCCCCGTTCCTCGGGATCATCGCCATGATGCGCGGAGATAAGGGGCACCGCTACTTTCTCGATGCTGCGTTCGAAGTCTTGAAAACGCATCCCGAGGCGCGATTCGCCCTCGTGGGCGAGGGGATCGGAGGGCGCCGCGTCGAACGCGAATGTCGGGAACGGATCGCCGCGGCGGGCGAGGAGAAACGCATCCTCATGACGGGCTATCGCGACGACATCCCGCGCGTGATGGCGGGACTGGATCTCGTCGTCGTCGCCTCGGTCGAGGTCGAGGCGCAATCGCGGATCGTGCCGCAGGCGTTCGCGACGCGGCGCGCGGTCGTGGCAACGCGCGTGGGGGGCATCCCCGAACTGGTCGAGGACGGAGTGAACGGGCTGCTGGCGCCTCCGGGGGATGGAGCAGCCCTCGCGGCGGCCATACGGCGTCTCCTCGACGATCCCGCGTTGCGGGAGCGGCTGGCGGCGGCGGGATATGCCACCGCGAAAGCTCGCCTCTCGATGGAGCGCATGATGCGGGACACCCTCGCGGTGTACGCGCGCGCCCGCGTGCGGTGAGGACGGAGGGCGTCCGGTTCCGACGCTCCGTCTTCGGCCTGCCTTCGTTGGGAGAAGAGGGAGAGCGAGAACGCATTCGAGGCGCGAGAGGGAAGGATTCTCGGTGCTCCATTTCATCGCGACGCGGGGTGGCGAGGCCCAGATGCGCGGCTCGGCCGGCGGCCTCGCCCGACCTTCCGCGTTCTCCGCGCCTCCGCGTGAGTCTTGTCTGCTGGGAGGACCAGATGCGCGGCCCGTCCTTGCGTCGCCCGGGGAAATGGTTTACGGAGGCGCCTGGTGAATCCGCGGCTGCTCCTCGCCCCGACCTTTCCTCAGTTGGAGCGGCGTTTTCTCGCAGATCTGACGGAAGCCTGCGCGGAGGCGCCCTTCGCGCCGAAGTGGGTGATCGTCCCGAACGCAACGCTGGCGAACCATTTGCGCGCGCGGCTCGCGCACGCGGCTGACGCCCGCGCGTTGGCTGGCGTGCGCGTGGCGAACCTCCCGGTCTTCGCCGCGCGCTTGGGGGAAGGGCTGGGCGTTGGGGTGACGGCGCGCTGGGGGATCCTCCACGATCTCCTTCTCGAAGAGATCGTCGCGGGGCTTCCGAAGGACTCGCCGCTCGCGCGGTTGCGCGAGATCTCCGGAGGCGGAAGATTTCTTCGGGATTCCTTCAGCGATCTCGCGAACGGAGGTTTTGGGCTGGCGAATCTCGATCGAGTTTGCGAATTGGCGGGGGATCGGGAGTTCGCGTTCGAGCCGCGGGAGAGGGAGGTCTTGAGGTTGTTCGTCCGATTCGTCGAGATCCTCGCGAAACGCGAGATCTCTTGGGGACCGCTCGTGCTTCAGGGGTTGAAGGAAAAAATCGAAGGCGCTTCGTCCAAAAAAATCGCGGAGGCGCTCGCCGCTCGGGAGGGGCAGACCCCTCAAGTGTTTGTGTACGGATTTTACGAATGGCTCGACGTCCATCTCGGGTGGCTGACGGTTCTGGCGGAGAGGGTTCTCTCGCGGATCTACTATCCCCGAGGAAAAATGGAGGGCGAGGCGCAGCCCGCCTACGCCTTCGCGGAGGAAATGATCGAGACCCTTCGCCACCGGTTCTCCTCCCTTGACTCCGAAGAGATTGAGGGCGACCCCGGCGTCTGCGGACGGTTTTTTCTGAAAAATTTTTCCGAGACGCCGCCCGCTGGTCTCACTTGGCAGAGGGCATGCGGATTGCGCGCGGAGGCGATCTCCGCCGCCTTGCGGATTCGCGGATGGCTGGAAGAAGGTCTTCCGCCGGAAGAAATCCTCGTCACGGCGCCTCGCGCGGAAGGGTATGGAGAGGCGTTGCGCGCGGTCTTCCGCGAGTTCGGGATCCCGTTGCGGGTCAGCGATCTGCCCGCGGGCATGACGCCGGCGGACGAGGCATTGCGTTTCCTCGCGCGAATCTGGGAGGAAAAGGCGCCCGCGGAATGGGTCTTCGCCCTTCTGCGCGCGGCGACGCTTCCGCCCGCGGCGAAGGGAGTGGACGTGGATGTTTTCGAGGTGAAGGCGCGGAAGCTGGGAATTTGGGGCGGCGAAACCTGGCGCGCGTTCGCCGAACGGCAGGGGGCGAACGCCCCGTCGCCGGAGGAGAAACGCTTGATCGAGGCGATCGGCGTATTGAGCGAAGATCGTCGCGCGTCGACCGAGGAGATGTCGATCGAGGCGGCGCGGGAGATTTTCGAGCGGATGGCGAGGGAATGGTTGGCGGAAGCCTCAGGGATGAAGGATCTCCTCGAGGGGTTGCGGAGGATGGCGCGCGTTTCTCCCGGTCTTCGCCTCGAATTGCGCGAGTGGGCGGCTCTGCTCGCGGGAGAAGTCGCGCCGCGCACCCTGCGCGATCCTCTTTCGCGGAGCGTCCTCTTCGCGCCCATGATGCGGGCGCGCGGTCTCACTGCCAAGGGCCTGGTCTTTCTCGGGCTCGCCGCGGGAGAGATGCCGCGCCGCATGGAGGATCATCCGTTGCTGTCGGAGGCCGCCCGCGGACGCATCGCGCGCGCGGCGGAACAGATCGGGCATCGCCTGCCGATGGCGACGCGCGTAACGGAGGAGATGCGCCTCCTGTTCCAGTTGCTGAACACCGCGGCGGAGCGCGTGCATTGGGTGGTTCCCGAGACCGACGCGACGGGGCGCGCCGTCGCGCCGACGCCGTGGGTGCAGCGATTTCTTCGGCGCTGGGAAAAGTCGGATGCGCCGGCGCAAAGCGATCGCCTTCCGCCGTCGGCGAAGCTCCAGGCCGTCTGGCTCCTGGCGCGCGACGAAACGTTGGGGAGCGCTCTTCCACCATCGTTCGCGCGGTATCTCGATCCCGCCCTGGCCGATTCCGCGCGCGAAGACGAGGACGGGCAACGCCTCGCGGCGTCCGTGGAACGGCGCGGGCGTCGCCTCGAATGGAGCGGCGCGATCGGGGAGCGTTTCGCCGCGGAGAAGCTTCGCGCGACGCAACTCGAACGGCTTGCCGAGTGCCCCTTTCGATTTTGGTGCGAAGAGATCGAGGGGATCGACTCGCTCGACGTGCTGGCGCCCGCTTACGCCCTCGCGCCCATGCCGCACGGCACGTTCGTTCATGCGATCCTCGAGGGCGCGGTTCGGCCGCACCTCGAAAAAAAGAAGCTTTCGGAGATCGCCGAGGAGATGCTGGCCCGCGAAGGCGCGCGACTGTTCGCGCTCGCCGAAAAAATCGCGCAGCAGCGGAACGACGTCAGCGACGCCCTCGCCCTGTTGCCGAAGGCCTTCCGCGACGCCGAGGTCCGCGACGCTGTGGAGTTGGTCTCGCGCTATTTCCGTTGGGCGATCCTCAACGCCGGGGAGGCCCGGCCCATGCAGGTCGAGGTTCCCGTGGAAAAATGCCGAAGCGGACGGCCTCGGATTTCAGGGAAGATCGATCAGATCGATCAGACGCCGGACGGCAAGGTCATCCTGGATTTCAAGAGTGGGAAACGCCCCAAAGGCAAACGCTATTCCGTCGCCGTGCGGCTCGGTTGGAGCGCCCAAGCCGCCTTGTATCCATGGATGCTGGGTGAGGAGGAAGCGCGCTTTCAATATCTTTACCTAGGCGGCGACGAAATCGAGGCGGGCGAGGCGGAGGACGCTCCGTCGGCGGAGGCGCTCCTCGCCGATCTCGACCTGTTTCTCGAGAAAGGATTTTATCCGGCGACCTCGATCCAGACCGTCGCCGCGATGGGGCGGATGATCGAGAAAGACGTGCCCGGCTGCGACTTTTGCCGATTGGCGTCCGTCTGTCGAAAGTTCGAAGCGGGGCGCGTTGCGCGGCAGGCGCGCCTCCTTGACGAACACGCGCCGAAACGCGCCGAGGCCTTTCGCGCGCTTGTCGGCATGGCGGCCAAGAGGGTCAAGCGATGATCCCCGACGCAAAAACCCGAGCGGCCGCGGTCACGGATCCGGGACATCTCTTTGTTCGGGCGAGCGCGGGCACGGGGAAGACGCATACCTTGACTCTTCGGGCGCTGCATCTCCTGCTCCAAGCGCCGTTCGATCCGCGGGCGAAAGGGAAGGCCGAAGCCGAGTTGTACTCGGGGAATCTTCGCGCGACGCGCCTCGCGGCCGCGCGCGCGGTGAGCCGGCGTTTCGTTCTGACGACCTTCACGCGCAAAGCGGCCGCCGAGATGCAGGATCGGCTTTCTCAATATCTGGAGAAGCTCGCTTCCGCGCGCGACGAAGCGGCGCTCGTCCGCGAGGTCAACGCCTCGAACGAACAACGCGGCGACGCGCAGTTCCTCGAAGTCCTGAACGCGGCGCGCAC
>JABWAM010000169.1 GCA_013360985.1 Verrucomicrobiia bacterium
GTGTGTGGGGGGGGGGGGGGGGGGGGGGATCGCGATTCGTCCGAGGAAAACGTTGGTTGAAGCGCGGATTTGGCGCGCAAGTGGTTCTCACGCAAGGAGTTGCGAACAAGGTCGGGAGATGGGGGATTTCGGCGTCCGGAGGCTCCCGACCTGGCGGGACGGAATTGCGGCGCCCAGGATTCGGAAGGGCGATCAGGTGGGGGGAAGATCATGCCGTAAACGCCTCGGAGGAGGAGAGGTCGGCAGGCGCGAGGATCCGGACGCGAAGTTCTTGAGCGCGTTGGCGCAAAAAGCTGCTGATCCTTCCTTGGATGGGGAGATTGACGGCGAGGAACTTTCGGGTGAAGCGGCCGCCGAGGCGGGCGGCTGTCGCCGCTTCCTCGTCGAGCGCGCGAAAGAGTCCCGCGCGATGGCCGCCGCGTTTGCAGGAGATGTGGACGAGTTGGATGCCATCCACGGCGACGAGATCTTCCTCGACGCTGCCGCCGGGGGTTTTGTGGCCGGTGTCCACCGACCAGCGCAGGTCGCGAAAGCCGGCGTGCGCGCGCACGGCGAGGCCGACGGCGACCTCCCACCAGCCGCCGGAGAGAAAGCTGATCGCAAACTGAAGGGGGCGTACGGCGCGAAAGAAGTCTCCCGCGGGCATCGGCGCGGAGCGAGTCGCGAGCGCGCGGAAGCCCTCCGGTTCCTCAAGAACGACCTGGGCGTTCCGCGCGATGAGAAGGCCGGCGTTGACCGCGTGAGCGGCGGTTGCGGGAGGAAGATGGAGGGGCGTCTCCAGAAGCCGCCGCCAGCCGGCGGCGTCGCGCGGTTCCCGTCCTTGCGGACAAAGCCCGCGTGGGCCATGGATCGCTTCCCAGAGGGCGCGTTCCTCGTCGGGGTGCGCGAGGAGATGGCGCGCGAGCGGGGCGAACGGCTCAAGGTCGCGGCCGCCGGTCATCCGGGGGCATCCGTTGGCAACGACGATGTGATCTACGGCAAGCGCGGCGCGGAGACGATGAAAGCTGAGATCGCCTCCGAGGAGGGTCTCGAGGCCAGGGGCGGTTCCGCCATCGCGAAAGCAGGCGTGCTGGGTGTCCACGTACAACGAAACGGCCTTGGCGGTCTGCGCGGCGCGCCACGCGCCGATGGACATGAGTTTGGCGCCGCCGGTGAAGTTGATGACCGGCGTCATGCCGCGCGACACGGTGGCGCGAAGGGCGCGCGCAAGCGTCCCCTCGACTTCGGCGATCGACGGCATGGGGGAGAGGTCGTCCCGGTGAAATTCGGGCGGGCTCGGAAACTGGCGGCCGACGCGGATCAAGCTGTCGGAACGGGCGGCGACGGGCGGCGTGACGAGATGATGGACGCGCGCGGGATGAAGCGCGAGCATCGCGGCGAGGTTCGGCATGGCCTCGTCGCTCACGAGTTGGAAGAGGGCGAGGGGCGCGGGCATCCGCGGATTATAACACGTAGGCGACGGCTTTTTCGGAGCAGACCATGCAGCCGGCGGTCTGGATGCCGCGCGCGCATGCGGCGCAGACCCGGTAAGCCACGAGGCGATCTTCCTTCGGCTCGATGATTCCCTGGAGCTCGATCCAGAAGTCGTCGAAACGGTCGGCCTCGAGGCGGCACTCGAAGACCGAGTATTGCACGCGCACGCCAAAATCCTCGCACGCCTTGGCGACGGCGCGCAGGCGTTTGGGATCGGCGATGTCGTAGGCCACGATGGTCAGCATCTGTTTTTCGCCGGGAGGCTTGTGGGGATGGCGATAGGGCGCCAGGGGAAACGCGTGTTCCAACCATGTGGGCATCGGGGAGATCAGTTCATGAGGAACGGAACGAAGGGATCGCCCTGAAGGATCGCGCGTTTGAGGTCGAGGCATTGGCGTTCGAGGGTTTGGCGGAGCGTGGTGCGTTCGCCGGTCTGTTCGGAGGTGAACTGGCGTTCGAGGCGGCGTTCGTATTGGACGAAAAACTTGCGGCGTCCTTCGAGCGTCAGAAAACAGCCGCGCAGTTCGGGTCCGGACTCGTCCTCGGGGCGGGTCATGCGCGTTTCGAAGTGTTCCTTGCCGAGCATGTCGTGGGAGAAAAGATCCACGGCGAGGGCGTCGGCGACGGGGGCGCGGAAGGGTTCGAGGAGGTCGAGGGCGAGCGACGCGCGGCGGTCTTCGGTTTCGTGATAGACGCCGAGCGCCGGATCGAGGCCGCAGGTCCAGAGCGTGGACTCGATTTCGCCGCCGAGGATCGTGTAGGCGAAGGAGAGCACGGCGTTGACGGGGTTGTGCGGGGGGCGGCGGGAGCGGCGTTCGAAAGGTTGATGAGCGGGAAAGAAGCGGGCGAGTTCCTCGAAGTATCGGGCGGAGACGCTGCCCTCGAGGCCGCGCAGGGCGTCGAGGGTTGCGGGACGCGGGGCGCCTTGGAGCACGGCGTTCATCCAGCCGACGGCCGGCTCGACCTCGAGGCCGCGGTTCGCGGCGAGGCGCTGAAGGATGCGTCGGGAATTGAGGATCTTCGCCTCGATGAGATCCGTGGCGAGACCGAGGCGGAAGGCGGCGTCCAGGGTGCGCCGGTATTGTTCGAGGCGGGCGCCGGCGCTGCGGGTGGCCGGCGGATGAAGCAGGCCGAGCACCCGCCCGCTCCAGGAGGTGAAGGTGATCGGGATGTCGGCCTGGAGAAGCTCGGCAAGCACGGCGGTCGAAGCCTGGGTCTCGTCGCCGAGGATGAGGCGCTCGACTTCCGCGAGGGGAATGATCCGTTCCGACGCTGGTGCGGTTTCGACTTCGGGAAGTTGGACGCGAAGCGCCCGCGACCGAAGTCCCACGCGCGTTCCCGGGGTGAGAAGGATGACGGAGGGCATAACGCGGCAAGTCTGCACGCGGAAAGGGTCTCAAGCAGCTTCGGGAACGTCCCGCGGACGTCTTCGGGTTTGCGTTTGAACGGGAGGAGGCGTGTCATGGACGCCATGCAACGCCCGCCTTCCCTGGACGAACGCGAGATCGTTTTGGTCGCCGTGACGGGCGAAAGCCCGGCGGTCCTGACGGAAACGGCCTGGGCTTTGGCGCGGGAGCGGCCGCCCTGCCGTCCGCGGCGCGTGGTGGCGATCACGACGTCCGTCGGCGCGGAGCGATTGCGGAAGGAGCTGGTGGACTCGGGCGTTTGGGAAGACCTCCGCCGCGAACTCAAGGCGCGTCCGGGAGAACTCCTGTTCGGCGCGAGCGATTCCATCCGCGTGATCGGTTCGCGCCGCGAGGCGCGCGATCTCGCCGACATCGTGAGCGCCGAAGACCATTTCGCCGCCGCGGATGCGATCCTGGAAACGGTGCGCGGGTTCACCGCGAACCCCGAGACGCGCGTCGTCGCCAGTCTCGCCGGCGGACGCAAAACCATGGGGGCCTTCATGGCTTTGGCGCTGACGCTGGTGGGGCGGCCCGAGGATCGCCTTTGTCATGTGCTCGTCAACGCGCCGTTCGATTCGCCGCGTCTGACTCCGCGATTTTTTTATCCGCCGCGCACGGCGCGGGTTTATGCGCTGACCGATCCGCGCGACGCGAAGGCGCGACGGATTTCGAGCCGCCAGGCGCGCATCGCGCTGGCGGAGGTGCCGTTCGTGCCGCTGGCGCGTCTGTTCGAGAGAGACCTGCGCCAGCCCGCCGGCGGTTACGCCGGTCTGGTCGCGCGGCTGCGCGGATATCTTGCGGAGGGCGAACTCCCCCTGCTGCACGTGGAATGCGGGACGCGCCGTCTGCGCGTGGCGAACGCCGCGCTCGTCCTGAATCCCCAGGAGTTCGCGATGCTGGATCTCGCGATCCGCCGGCGTCTCGACGGCGCGGCGCCCGTCCACGGCTGGAAAGATTTCAGCGACGCGTTGAAATCCACGGGCGCCTGGGCGCCTGGACGCCTCGACGAACCGGAGGAAATCGAGCATCTGCGGAAGCTCGCCAACGCGATCCGACGGAAGCTGCAGCAGGCCTTGCGGCAGCCGGACTGGGTGGAACGCCTCGCGCTGACGCGCGAGCGGGGCGTCATCGGGGTGGAATGGCCCGCCTCCCGCATCGCGCGCGCGCCGTAGGACCGGGGAATCGGCGCGCGTCGGGAGCGGTTTACGCTTTACCCTCGGCATCGGCCTCTTTCCAATCGCCGCCATGCCCCTCACGAATGCCGTCGTCCATCTCGCCCTCGCCGCCGCCTCGATCTTCGGCGATCACATGGTTCTCCAACGGGATCAACCCGTTCCGGTTTGGGGCGCGGCGTCGGCGGGCGAAGAGGTCGTCGTCGCCGTCGCCGGACGCGAGGCGAAGGCGGTCGCCGACGCCTCCGGCGCGTGGAAAGCGACGCTCCCCGCGCTCGCCGCCGGCGGACCGTTCACCTTGAAGATCACGAGCGGGAGCGGCGCGCTCCAGTTCACCAACGTGGCCGTCGGCGAAGTCTGGCTCGCCTCCGGGCAATCGAACATGGAATGGCCGCTGCTCTCCGCGCGCGATGGCACGAACGAGGTCGCCGCTGTGAATCATCCGATGATTCGTTTCGCCAGGCTTCCGCATGTCTCGACGAACGCGCCGATGTCTTCGGTCGCGGCGCCCTGGGCGGTCGCCACCCCCAGTAGTGCGCGCTCCTTTTCGGCGGTCGCCTGGTTTTTTGCGCGCGATCTCGAGAAGCAGCTTCGGGTTCCCATCGGGATCATTCAGGCGGCCTGGGGCGGCACGATGGTCGAGGCCTGGATGCCGACGGCGGCCATCACGGCCCTTCCCGAGACCCATGCGATTTTTGACCGCTGGAACCAGCTCGTCGCGGCGTATCCCGCGTTGAAGAAGAAGTACGACGAGGATTTGCCGCGTCTCAAGCAGGAGTGGGAAGCCGCCGCCGCCAAGGCGAAGGCGGAGGGAAAACCCGCGCCGCGGCTGGCGCGTCCGCCGCCGGGTCCCGGTTCTCCGAACGGTCCGGCCAACCTTTGGAGCGGGATGATCCATCCGCTGGCGCCCGTGGCGATCCGCGGAGTGATCTGGTACCAGGGCGAATCCAACACCCCTCGCGCCGAGCAGTATCAGCGGCTTTTTCCCGCCATGATCCGCGCGTGGCGCGAACAATGGGCCCAGGGCGAGTTCCCCTTTTACTTCGTCCAACTCGCCAACTATCGGGCGCCGAAGTCCGCGCCCGGCGGCAGTGCGTGGGCGGAGTTGCGCGAGGCGCAAGCGAAGGCGCTCGCGCTTCCGGCCACCGGCATGGCGACGGCGATCGATCTCGGCGAAGAGAAGGACATCCATCCGCGCAACAAGCAGGAGGTCGGCCGACGGCTCGCCCTCCTCGCACGGGCGCGCGTGTACGGGGAGAAGGATCTCGGGGACTCGGGGCCGATGTATCGCTCCATGACCGTCGAGGGCGCGGCGATCCGCCTCGCGTTCGACGCGCGCGGCGGCGGTCTCGCGACGCGC
>JABWAM010000170.1 GCA_013360985.1 Verrucomicrobiia bacterium
CTGCCTCGCGCTGAAGGCCTGGCGCGCCGCGGCGCCGGAAAAGTCCGCGGCGCGGGAGGAGGCGCGCCGACGCGCCGAAGACCTCGCCTCGGTGCGTCCCACCGCGGTGAACCTGCGCTGGGCGTTGGATCGGATGCTTCGCGCGTTGGAGGCGGCGCTCGAAAAGGGGATGCCGCTCTGGGATTTTCTCGAAGCCGAGGCGACACGGATCCATGAAGAAGACCGCGCGATGTGCGCGGCGATCGGGCGGCACGGCGCCGCGTTGCTGCGGGACGGCGACGTCGTGCTCACCCATTGCAACGCCGGGTCGCTCGCGACCGCCGGTATCGGCACCGCGCTGGCGCCCATCTATGAAGCCGTTCGGCTCGGACGCAGGGTGCGCGTGATTTCGGACGAGACGCGTCCGCTCCTGCAGGGCGCCCGCCTCACCGCCTTCGAGCTTCGCGAAGCCGGAGTGCCCGTAACGGTGATTTGCGACGCCGCGGCCGCCTCCGCGCTCGCGGCCGGTCAAGCGAATGCGGTGATCGTCGGGGCCGATCGCATCGCGGCCAACGGCGATTTCGCGAACAAGGTGGGCACGCTCGGCGTGGCCGTCCTCGCGAAGGAATTCGGCGTTCCCTTTTATTGCGCCGCGCCGAGCTCGACCGTGGACGTCGCGACGCGCGACGGGCGCGCGATTCCGATCGAGGAACGCGCTGCCGAGGAAGTGACGCGAGGGTGGGGGCGGCAGACCGCTCCCGACGGAGTGAAAGTTTTCAACCCCGCGTTCGACGTGACTCCCGCGAAATATGTGACGGCGTTCATCACGGAGCGGGGCATTCTCCGTCCGCCGTTCGGCGAAAGCCTCGCGAAGGCGGTCGTTCGCGCGCGCGACTTTTGAGTGGTCTTCGCGCGGGGAACGGCTACACAAGGCGGCAATGGCTGCGCCCCGAAAAAAGACCTCCGCGGCCGAAGGATCGGGTGGAGAGGCGTCGAACGCCCTCTTTCTCATCCACGGCGACGACGATTATCTTGTCGCGGAGGAGGCGCGGCGCATCATCGCGAGCGCGATGCCCAAAGGCGCGAACGAGTTCGCCCTCGAAACGATTTCCGGCGCGGCGGCCCATCAAGCCGAAGCGATCGAGAGTTTTCGCAAGCTGTTCGAGGCGCTGCGGAGCCAAACGTTTTTTGCGTCGGAACGCGTCGTCTGGTGGCAAAACACGAACCTCATGAGCGCCGGCGCCACCGCGACCGGAGCGGAGGCCTCCGAAATGCTTGCCGCGTTGGCCGAGATGCTCGATCGCGGGCTTGGTCCCGGAATCACCCTGGTCATCACCGCGACGGAGGTGGATGAGCGCCGCGCCCTGTTCAAGAAGATCGCCGCACGCGGAAAAATCGTGGCTTTCAAGAAGGACCCGTATAAGGCGAAAGAAAACGCGGCGCAGGCCGCCGAGTTCGCTCGGCGCGCGGCGAAAGAGGTCGGCGCGGAGCTTGACGAGGAAGCGGCGGTGCTCCTCGCGGAGATGACCGACGGCGACAGCCGCACCCTGCGTTCCGAGATCGAAAAGCTGGCCGCCTACGCGGGAGAGGAGCAGCGCATCGGAAGGGAAGCCGTCCGCGCCGTGGGCAGCCATCGCCCTGGAGGGGTCGTGTGGGATCTCGCGGACGCAGTGGGCGAGCGCAACCTTCAGAAAGCGCTCGCGGCGCTCGACGACCTGCTTTTCGCGGGGGAAAGCCCCGTGGGTTTGTTCTACAATCTCGTGACGCGAATCCGGCAGTTTCTCCTGCTGCGAAGCCTCGCCGACGCGAAACGCCTTTCGCTTGGAGGGAGTTATCCGTCGTTCAAGGCCGGACTCGACCGCCTGCCGGCGTGGGCGGGGCGCGCGTCGGGCGAGGAAAAAAAAGCCCATCCGCTGGCGGGGCACCCCTTCGTGCTCTGGAAAGTCTCCGGCGGCGCCGCGCGCTATACGCAACGGGAACTCCTCGCCGCGCTGCGCGTCCTCCTCGACGCCAACGAGAAACTCTTCTCTTCCGGAGGCGCGCCGCGCGCGATCATCGCGGACGCCCTCGTCGCGATCTGCGCGAAGGGATGATCCGCAGCGCGCGGCCACGAAAATTGAACGAGGCGCGCCGCGGATGATCGTCTCCTTCGCCTTTCTCTCGCGGTTTCCTTGGGTCGCTCACGGGTTCATTCCGCGTTGGACGCCCGGCGGAGCGTCTCCCGCGCGCGCGGAGGAGAAGCTCACTCCGCATCACGTCGCGATGTTGCGCGCGCGCGGCATCTCACACGGGGCGTTGGCGCTTGCCGAGCAGATCCACGGGCGCGACGTCGCTCTCGTCGCGCGCGGAGGCGAGCCGCCGCGCGCGGGCGCGGACGGATTGGCGACGGAGACACCCGGGGTTGCGCTCGGAATCCATGTGGCGGATTGCGGCGCGATCTATCTCGTGGATCCGGTCCGCCGCGCGATCGCCCTGCTCCACTCGGGGAAACGGGGAACCGCAGCGGGAATTCCCGAGGAAGGCGTCTCGACGATGGCGCGCGCGTTCGGCTCGCGCCCCGGCGATTTGGTTGCCGCGCTCAGTCCCTGCATCCACGCCTGCTGCTACGAGGTGGATTTCGCAGCCGAAATCCTCCGCCGTCTTGCGGCGGCGGGCGTTCGCGAGGTTTGGCGCCATCCCGATTGCACCGCCTGCCGCCCCGACCGTTACGATTCGTATCGCCGCGACAAGGGGCGGACCGGCCGCATGCTCGCCTTCCTCATGATCCGTGAGATGCCGCTTCGGTGATCTCGAAATGAGGAGAGTCGGACCGCCCGCTTCGTGTCTGCCAAGACGTTTTTTGCGGCGCGCGTCCAAGGGCGATTTTGTTTCGCGAGCTTGAGATGGCGAATGGACGACGCCTGTCCAAGCTTCGGTTTCCATTTGCGGAGCGCGGCGGACGGGAGGTGGCTACCCGAGAAGGATTCGAACCTTCACTAAAGGCTCCAAAGGCCTCTGTGCTACCATTACACCATCGGGTAGATCTCGGCATGCTAGAGCGTTCGGCGCCTGCGCGCAAGGATGGCCGCGCGCGCGGGAAATCGCGCGAGGCGCGGAGGCGCGCCCTCGGGAAAGACGGCTGGCGCCGGAAGCGCGGCGGGGTATGCTGGCGGGCATGGAGCCGCCGCGCATTGATCTCGAAAGCGACGCGTATTTCATGCGCGAGGCGCTGCGCCAAGCGCGGCGAGCATTCCGCCGCGAGGAGGTGCCGATCGGCGCGGTGATCGCGCGCGAGGGGCGCATCCTCGCGCGGGCGGGCAATCAGGTCGAGGAACTCCGCGACGCGACGGCGCACGCGGAGATCCTCGCGATCACCCAGGCCTCGGCGGCGGTTGGCGATTGGCGATTGGAGGGCTGCGCAATCTACGTGACCAAGGAGCCGTGTCCGATGTGCGCCGGAGCGATCGCTCTCGCGCGGATCGCGCGGCTGGTTTTCGGCGCGCCCGATCCGAAGTCGGGCGGCGCGGGCGGCGCGTTCGCGATCACTCAGCATGCCGGACTGAACCACCGCGTGGAAACGCTCGGCGGCGTTCTTGCCGAGGAATGCGCGGCGCTCCTGAAGGGGTTCTTCGTCGCGAAACGCGCGGCAGGCGCGGATTGAACGCTTGCCGGTCCGCCGCGAATCGCGTGAAATGCCGAGAATGAACGGCGCGGGCGAACTCGAGCAGCGACATCGCGCGGTGACCGAACGCATCGCCGCGGCCTGCGGCCGCGCGGGGCGCGCGCCCGATTCCGTGACGCTCATCGCGGTGACCAAGACCCATCCGCCCGAAGCGGTGGACGCCCTCGCGCGGATCGGCCAACTCGATGTGGGAGAGAACCGCGTGCAGGAGGCGAAGGCGAAGGCGCCGATGTGCGACGGGCGCGTGCGTTGGCACGGGATCGGTCATCTGCAGACGAACAAGGTCCGCGACGCCGTTCGTCTTTTCAGCATGATCCATTCCGTGGACTCGGCGCGCCTCGTCGAGGAGATCGAAAGGCAGGCCGCGGCGCAGGGAAAGCGCGTGCCCGTGCTTCTCGAAGTGAACGTCTCGGGCGAAGGAAGCAAGTTTGGCCTTGCGCCCGAAGAAACGGCGGGCGTCGCCGAAACGGCGAATCGTCTTCCTCATTTGATCTTGCGCGGCTTGATGACCATGCCGCCGTACGCGGAAGACCCCGAGGCGGCGCGTCCTTTTTTTCGACGGTTGGCCCTTCTCCGCCGCGACATCGAGCAACGCCTCGGCGTGCCGTTGGCGGATCTTTCGATGGGAATGAGCGGAGATTTCGAAGTGGCCATCGAAGAGGGCGCCACCCTCGTGCGCGTCGGAACGGCCCTGCTCGGAGAGCGCCGTCCGCGGCGCCTCGCCGGCAGCGAGGAGAATTGATGGATTCGATGGCGTTTCCGCGCGATTTTCTCCACACTCCGTCGCGTTGCGCATGAACGCTTCCCAGATTCGTTTCCTCCAAGAAAAGCTGGGCGCCGAGCGCGTCCTCACGCGCAAGGAGGATCTGTTGACGTACGGGTATGACGGGACGCCGATGCTCGCGGAGACGCCGGGGGGCGTCATTTTTCCGGAAACGACGGCGCAGGTCGCCGAAGTGCTGCGTTTCGCCGACGGCGAACGCATTCCGGTCGTGACGCGGGGCAGCGGCACGGGCTTGAGCGGCGGTTCGGTGCCCGTGCCGGGGGGGCTCGTCCTCTGCATGGTGAAGATGGATCGCATCCTGGAGATCGACGCCCCGAACCTCGTCGCGCGCGTCGAGGCGGGCGCCCTCACGGCGAAGCTCGACGAGGCGGCGCAACCGCACGGGCTTTTCTATCCTCCCGACCCCGGTTCTATGAAGATTTCCACGCTCGGCGGCAACGCCGCCGAGAACTCGGGCGGCTTGCGCGGCCTGAAATACGGCGTGACGCGCGACTATGTGATGGGGTTGGAAGTGGTGCTGGCCGGCGGAGAGGTGTTGCGCACGGGGTCGGCCTGCGTGAAGGACGTGGCGGGCTACCATCTCAAAGATCTCTTCGTCAGCTCCGAAGGCACGCTCGGGGTGATCACCGAGCTCACTCTGAAGCTCGTGCCGCGGCCCGCGGCGCGAAAGACTCTGCTGGCGAGTTTTGCGAGCATGGAGGCCGCCGCCCGCGCGGTCTCGGCGATCATCGCGCGGCGGATCATTCCTTGCACGCTCGAGTTCCTCGACCGCACGACGATCCGCTGCGTCGAGGAGCACGCGAAGATCGGACTGCCGCTCGATGCCGAGGCGATCCTGCTCATGGAGACCGACGGGCATCCGTCGGTCGTCGCCGAGGAGGCGGCGGGAATGGAGGCCGTGGCGCGCGCGGAGGGTGCAACGGCGGTGACCTTGGCGCGCGACACCGAGGAGGCCGCCCGCCTCGCCACCGCGCGCCG
>JABWAM010000171.1 GCA_013360985.1 Verrucomicrobiia bacterium
CGGCGCCGCGGCCGCGGCTTGAGTCCAAAATGTTGCGAGGGCGTCGCATGTTCCTCGACCGAGGATGGACTCCTCCACGCCTTACGCGAGGATTTGGGGCGGGTGCGGTTGGCTTGATCAAGGCGGCAGCCTGCTGTTCACGACTTTCTAGATGCGGTTGATTTGTGCGAGGGCCGCCTTGTTGGGTTCCATGCCGGCGCCGGGGACTTCGGGTGCAAGATAAACGCCGTTTTCCACCCGCGCCGGGTGCAGCATCCAGTCGTGGAGCCAAGGAATGTATTCGAGCAGGTGGCAGGCGGGATGGGCAAAGCAGAGATGCTGATGCACCTGAACCATGTCACCCACGTGCGGACAGACCGGCAGGTTGTTGCCGTGCGCCATCTCGGCCACCTGCCAGAATTCGGTGACCCCGGCTAACCGCACCACATCGGGCTGCACGTAATGCACGGCGCCGGCCGCCATGAAGTCGCGGAATTGCGCAGCCATGTAGAGCTGCTCGCCCAGCGCAATGGGCGTACGGATCGTCTCGGCCAGCCTGCGATGACCAGCCACGTCGTCGAAAGCCAACGGCTCCTCGATCCAAGCGATGTCATAATCGGCCAGACGCGACGCGGTTTGCACGGCTTGGGGCAGGTTCCAGCGTCCGTTGGCGTCGGTCATGATCCGCACTTTCGGCCCGAGCGCGGCGCGCACCGCCTCGATGCGGCGCAGATCCTCGCCTGGGTTGGGTCCGCCCACTTTGAGTTTCACCGCCCGGTAGCCCTCTTCCTCGACCAGGCGGCGGCAGTCGGCGACGAGCGTTTCAACCGGCCAGTTGAGCCAGCCGCTGTCGGTGTTGTACGCCTCGACTTTTTTCGCCGCCGATCCGCCGAGCAATTTCCATAACGGTTGCTCCGCCGCCTTCGCTTTGAGATCCCAGAGGGCGATGTCGATGGCGCCGAGCGCAAGATGCGTGATGCCGGCGCGGCCCACCCAGTAGATCTCGGACTTACGGTAAAGTTTCTCCCACAGCGCGCGCACTTCGCGGGGATCCTCGCCGAGGAGGAACGGCCCGTAGGACTCCACAATGCAATCCGTGATGAGTTTGTCCGTCGGGAGATGCGCGTGGGTTCCGGAAAATCCGTAGCCGGTGAGACCCGCGTCGGTATGGATTGCCACGCCGGGCGCTCCCCAATGCGTGAGGGTGTGCATGCTGTCGGCGATGCCCCCGCGAGTCACGGGAGCATGAAGGATGATGGGTTCGAGCTTGGTGATGCGCATGGGGTGAGGTTTCAGAATCCGATGGAAGCTCCGCCGTCCACCGGCAGGCAGACCCCGGTGACGAACTTGGCGGAAGGACTGGCCAGATAGACCGCCGCCCAACCGATGTCTTCGGGTTCGCCGAAGCGTCCCATCGGCGTGCGGCCGAGAATCTTGTTGGTGCGCGCCTCGTCGCCGGCTAGGGCTTGGCGCGACATGGGCGCCTCGATCCAGCCGGGCGCGATGGCGTTGACCCGGATGCCCGACGGCGAAAGTTCCGCGGCCAGACTGCGCGTGAGTCCGAGGTAAGCCGCCTTGGCTGCGCTGTAAGCCACAACCAGCGGGATGCCGATGAGCGAGGCCATCGATGCGGTGAAAAGAATTACCCCGTGACCGCGCGCCTTCATCCCGGGAATGACCGCGCGGTTCAAGGCGTGCGCGGCGCAAAGATGCGTGGTGAGGATGGATTGGAAATCCTGCGACGTGGTGTCCTCCACCCGTTTTTTGACATGGATCCCCGCATTGTTGATGAGGATATTGATGGGATCCCCGGCTTTTTCCTCGGCCTGCCGGACCAGATCCGGCGCCGCGGCCAGATCCGTCACGTCGTGGGCGACATGGCTGGCTGCGGGGCCCAGCGATTGCGCTGCGGCGGACAACCGTGTTTCGTCGCGTCCGACCAGAACAACCCGCGCCCCGGCGCCGACCATGCACTGCGCCATGGCCAGGCCGAGCCCGCTCCCGCCTCCGGTGATGAGGGCGCACTGACCGGTGAGGCGGAAAGGCAGGGATGCAAGGCCGGGTGTGTCCATAGAATATCGTGTTGCGTCCGGCAGCCTTCGATCAGACCAAGGGTGCCCTGGTCACTTCCATTCGCGCGGAATTCTCCAGACGGCTGGGGGAGAAATCACTCCGCTCGTGGGGGCTGGCTGGGAATCAGGAGATGGCGTCCATAATAGATTCCAAAACCTTGCGGGGAGGACGCGTTCGGGATTCCGGGAGCATGGAGAGCGGTTCCTCGACGAGATTCCTCTGTTTGGGGAGCGATTTGGGGCCGCCTTTGCGGTGGTAGATCAGTCCGGTGAGGAAGAGGCGCTCGTCGCGCGCTTGGCTCAGGAGTTCCAACGCGCGGACGCGGTCGGTGGGATCGTAGTCGCGATCGAGCTTTTTGAGGACGATTCGGTCGCCGTCGGGAAGGCGGACGGTATGTTTTTCACCGGGGTCGTAGTCCGCGAAGAACGGTTCGTAGTGGGGGACATAGGTGACGTCGTGCAGCGCTTCCTCGCGCTCCTTGGCGATCTTGTAGCTTTTGGTGGAGCCTTCATGGTTGTTGAAGGTGATGCAAGGAGAGACGACGTCCAAAAGGGCGGCGCCGTCGAAGCGCATGGCGCCCTTGAGGAGGTTGAGGAGCTGCTTTTGATCGCCGGAGAAGGAGCGGGCGACGTATTCGCACCCCATCTCGATGGCGAGCGCGCAGGTGTCAATGGGGTCCATCTCATTGACCTCGCCATGCTTGAGGGTCGAACCCCTGTCGGCGGTCGCGGAGAACTGGCCCTTGGTGAGTCCGTAGACTCCGTTATTTTCCACGATGTAGCAGACATGGACGTTGCGGCGCACCATGTGAAGGAACTGCCCGAGACCGATTGAGGCCGTGTCGCCGTCGCCGCTGATCCCGATGTTGAGGAGGGTATGATTGGCGAGGTTCACTCCCGTGGCGATGGCCGCCATGCGGCCATGAACGCCGTTGAAGCCGTGCGATTGGCCGAGGAAGTACGCGGTGGTCTTGCTGGAGCATCCGATCCCGCTGAGCTTGGCGACCTGGCTGGGATCGAGGTTCAGTTCGAAGCCAGCCCGAACGATCATGTTGGTGATCGCGTCGTGGCCGCAGCCGGAACAGAGCGTGGAGGGGAGGCCGCGATAGGCGGTGAGCGGAAGGCCCGCGCGATTGAGGGCGGGCGCCTTTTCTGCAGCCGGTTTGGGGGCGGGGGTGGGAGACATGAGGAATGCGGGATGAGGTGGGGGAGAAGGGGCGCTCAGGAGGCAGCCTGACGAATTTTTGTCACGACAGTCTTCGCGTCGAGCGGCATGCCGTCGTAGTGAAGCAAGGGGCGGAGGCGCGCGGCGTACTCGGGGAAGTCCATGCGCAGGATGGCGGTGAGTTGCGCGTCGCGATTTTGCTCGACGACATGGATGACGCGGTGGCGTTCGAGGTATTGGCGGACGCTGTCATGAAAGGGGATGGAGCGGATCCTCAAATAGCTCGGCGGGGCGCTCCCTTCGCGGCGCAGGATATCGAGGGCCTCTTTCACGGCCAGATCGCTGGTGCCGTAGGCCATCAGGCCGATGTCGCCGGCGGATGGCGCCTCGATCACCGGCGCGGGCGCGAAATCGCGCGCGCGGAAGAACTTGCGCGCGAGGCGGTCGAGGTTTTCCGTCCAGTCCGCCTGTTTTTCCGAGTAGGTCGCCGCCGGCGTGTGGCCGGTGCCGCGCGTGAAATATCCGGCAAGCGGATGGCGCGTGCCGGGGATCGTTCGGCAGGGAATCGCGTCGCCGTCCACGTCGCGGTAGCGCTCGAATTTTTTGAGGCGTTCGAGGTCTTGGGCGGTGAGGACTTTGCCGCGGTCCATGGGTTTCTCGGGATATTTGAATCGCGGAGCGCTCCAGAGGTTCATACCGAGGTCGAGATCGGTCATCACGAAGATTAAGGTCTGCAGGCGTTCAGCCATGTCGAGCGAGAGCGCGCAAAACTCGTAGGCTTCCACGGGATCGGCGGGGATGAGGAGGGGATGGCGGCAGTCGCCGTGCGAGAGGAAATGGGCTTTGAGGATATCCTGCTGGCCCGTGCGCGTGGGGAGTCCGGTGCTGGGCCCGACCCGCTGGACATCCACGATGACCGCGGGGATTTCCGCGAAGTAGGCGAGTCCCGCCATCTCGGCCATGAGCGAAATTCCCGGGCCCGAGGTGGCCGTCATGGAGCGGGCGCCGGCCCAACCCGCGCCAAGCACGAAACCGATGGCGGCAATTTCGTCTTCGGCTTGGACGACCGCATACGTGGCCTTGCCGGTTTCGGGATCATGACGATGGCGAGCGAGGAGACTGGCGAGGTTGTCAATGACGCTGCTGCTGGGGGTGATCGGGTACCAACCGACGACGGTGACGCCGCCGAAGAGGAAACCGAGCGAACATGCCGCGTTTCCTTCGATCAGGATTTTGCCGCGGTTGGCGTCCATGCGGCGCACCTGGATCATTCGGTCGTTTTGGAGGTGTTCGGCCGACCAGTTGTAGCCGAGGTTCGCCGCGTTTCGATTGAGTTCGATCGCTTTCTGTTTCTTGCCGAACTGATGCTCGATCGCCTTATGAATTTCCTCCAGTTCGATGCCGAGGAGCCATCCGGCCACGCCGACATAGATCATGTTCGCGAGGAGCTTGCGCAGCTTGACCTCGGGGCAGGCCTGGGCGACCAGTTCGCCGAACGGAACGATGTGCACCTTGAGGTCGTCGCGTTGGAGGACAGATTTCAGGTCCGAGTGAAGGATCACGCTGGCGCCCGGAGGAAGAGCGCGAAGGTCTTCGGCGGCCGACTCGGGATTCATCGCCACGAGGAGGTCCACCTTGTCGCGGCGGGCGATCCATCCGTCTTTGTTCGCGCGGATCGTGTACCAGGCGGGGAGCCCCTGGATGTTGGAGGGGAAAACGCTTTTGCCGCTCACGGGAACGCCCATCTGGAAGATGGCGCGGAAAAGCACGTGGTTCGCCGACTGGCTTCCGGAGCCGTTCACGGTGGCGACCGTGAGAACGAAATCGTTGATCAGAGGATAGGACGCGGGGGCGTGTCGCGCGGATTCGTTTTGGGAAGAGGCGGGGGCGGAGGCGGGAGCGGGCATGGCAAAAGTGAGATTAGGGAACCCTATTACCTAGGGTAAGCGCGCTGATAAAGCAACCTCGCGGCGCGGCGGGCGGCGGCGCCCGCGATTACGCGCCGCCGACCGCCGCGGAAATCGAGGAGAAACCCGCCGAGGCGAGACGGTCCCGAAGTCCCGCAGCCAGGTCGCGCGCGAGGTTCGGCCCCTCATAGACGAAGGCGGTGTACACTTGGAGGAGCGTGGCGCCCGCGCGGAGGCGTTCCCAGGCGTCGTCCACCGAC
>JABWAM010000172.1 GCA_013360985.1 Verrucomicrobiia bacterium
GGGGAGTCGGAAATCTCGACACGCTCCACCCCACCGATCCTCGATGGATGATGATGAAAGGATCTCTCTGAAAATGGAGCTTATCCGTGGATTTGGGCGACCGCGCCGGATTCTCTCGACGACCCGGTCAATGAAGGATCAAGAGAGAGGCTTCTTTCCAAAACGGAGATTGCCCCGATCAAACGCCGCGTTGGTGCGGCGGCCAGATGTGTTTGTGAAGCTGAAGCTGAAAACGCACAGGGAGGCGGTCGGCGAGAATCCATTCCGCAAGCAGGCGCGGAGCGAGTCCGGGGTGCCCTGGGATTTCGCCGGGAACCGCGTTCATCTCTCCCGCGGGAGAGAAGATCACGTTGCGGACGCGCGCGGCGAGGCCGTGCCGCGCGAGTTCTTCCTTCGCCCAGTCGTAATCCGCGCGATCCGCGATCACGAACTTCAGTTCATCGGAAGGCCGCAACAGCGCGAGGTTCGATTCGAGATTGCGCCCGCTTTCGCCGCTTGCCGGGCACTTCCAGTCCATGATCCGGACGACGCGCGCGTCCACGGAGGAAAGATCGTGCGCGCCGCTGGTCTCGAGAAGGACCGAAAAACCGCGGTCGCAGAGCGCGCGCATCAGCGGATGGACCTCCTTTTGGAGGAGCGGTTCGCCGCCCGTCACCTCAACCAGCGGCACGCCCAAGGCGGCGACGCGTTCGAGGATCGCGTCGAGGGCGAGGGGTTGGCCGTTCTTGAAGGCGAAAGGAGAGTCGCACCAACGACAGCGCAAGTCGCAACCCGCGAGGCGGATGAAGGCGCACGGCCAGCCGGCAGACGACGATTCGCCTTGGATGCTCGCGTAGATCTCGCTGATGAGAAGCGCCACACGGAGAGGCTTCCCCGCAAAGCGCGGGGAATCAAGGATTTAGCCTGCATGTCTTCCGCCTTTCTGGCGGGGAAATCTGCGCCGCGTCCTCTCGCTCTCTGGGATGAGGCGAGAGGCGAGCCCGCGTCTCCCTGCCTTCGGGAAACAGGGTGTTCTTCAATCTGCAGGACGAAACTGCCGCCGGAGATGGCTTGATGCCCGTGGCGAAAACCGCCAACCTGCGCGCCGATGAAGATCGGAATTCCGAAGGAGATCAAGGACAAGGAAAACCGGGTCGCCGGCACCCCGGGCGCGGTGCGGATGTTCGTCCAACAAGGGCATCACGTCTTCGTCCAAGCCGCGGCGGGCGAGGGGAGTGGTTATCCCGACGCCGCCTACGCCGAAGTCGGCGCGCGCATCGTCAAGGAGGCGGCCGACGTGTTCGGCGAGGCGGAGATGATCTTGAAGGTGAAAGAGCCGCAGGCCGCCGAAATTCCGCTGATCCGCAAGGGGCAGGTGCTCTTCACCTACCTCCACCTGGCCGCTGAGGCGTCGTTGGCCAAGGCGCTCATGGCGAGCGGCGCGGTGGCGATCGCGTACGAGACCGTCCAGATCGGGCGCCGCCTGCCGCTCTTGGAGCCGATGAGCGAAATCGCGGGGCGGATGTCGGTGGTCGTCGGATCCTATTTCCTCGCGAAAGTCCACGGCGGCAAAGGGGTGCTGCTCGGCGGCGTTCCCGGCGTCCTTCCCGGCAAGGTGCTCGTGCTCGGCGGCGGCACCGCGGGCGTCAACGCGGGGCGGATGGCCATGGGCCTTGGCGCGGACGTGACGATCCTCGAGGTGGACCTGGAGCGGATGCGGTTCCTCGACATCACCCTGCACTCCGGCGCGCACACGCTCTACTCGAACGAGCAGAATTTGTTCGACGCGCTGCCCGAGGTGGATCTTCTCATCGGCGCGGTCCTGATCCCGGGCGCGCCCGCGCCGAAGTTGATTCGCCGCGAGATGCTCCGGCGGATGAAGGCGGGCTCGGTGTTCGTGGACATCGCGATTGACCAGGGGGGGTGCGCCGAGACTTCGCGGCCGACCACGCACTCCGCGCCGACCTTCCTCGAGGAGGGCGTGATCCACTATTGCGTGACGAACATGCCCGGCGCCTACGCCCGCACGGCGACGCAGGCCCTCGTCAACGTGACGACGCCTTACGCCGTCAAGCTCGCGAACCTCGGTTGGGAAGCGGCGTGCGCGCAGATGCCCGATTTGCGCCAAGGACTCAACGTTGCCGGCGGACAGATCGTTCATCCGATCGTGGCCAAGGCGTTGGGATTGTGAAGAGGCGCTTCCGCACGGCGCCGGCGTTTTTTGGCCTTTCCATTTGACGCCGTCGACGCCTCACTCATGCCCATGAACAATCTCGAAAATACCGTCATCATCGGCTCCGGATGCGCGGGATGGACCGCCGCGATCTACGCCGCGCGCGCGGACCTCAAGCCTCTGGTCATCACGGGGGCGATGCCGGGCGGGCTCCTGACCACGACCAGCCTCGTCGAGAATTTTCCCGGGTTTCCCGAGGGTATCGACGGCAATCAGCTCATGGAAAACCTGCGCAAACAGGCGGAGCGTTTCGGCGCGCGCACGAAGTTCGGGAGCGTCGTCGAGGCGGTCGCGTTCTCCGCGAAACCGATCGAGTTGACCGTGGATGGCGCGCCTCTTCGCGCCCGAAGCGTGATCATCGCGGTCGGGGCGGGGCACCGCCGTCTCGGGCTGGAGAGCGAAGCCAAGCTCGAACAAAAGGGGGTCACCTACTGCGCGACCTGCGATGGCCCGCTTCCCGTCTTTCGCAATAAACCGCTCGTGGTCGTCGGCGGAGGCGATTCCGCGTGCGAGGAGGCGTTGTATCTCACCCGCTTCGGCGCCGTCGTCTATCTCGTGCACCGCCGCGACCAGTTGCGCGCGTCGAAGATCATGTCGGAGCGCGCGCTCGCCCATCCGAAGATCACGCCGGTGTGGGATAGCGTCGTCGAAGAGATCCTCGACGTGAAGCGGGACGCCGTGACCGCGGTGGTCGTGCGCCATGTGAAGACCGGCGCCGTTACCGAAATCCCTTGCGCGGGAGTGTTCATCGCCATCGGGCACGCCCCGAATACGCAGATTTTTCGGGGGCAACTCGACTTGGACGAAAACGGCTACATCCAGGTGTTGAGCCCGACGGCGCGGACGAAGGCGCCCGGCGTCTTCGCGTGCGGAGATTGCGTGGATCACCTCTACCGTCAGGCAATCACCGCCGCGGGAAGCGGATGCGCGGCGGCGATCGAAGCCGAACGCTATCTCGCGTCCCTCGGGTGATCGGACGGCAGGACCGCATGAACGCTCCTTCGCTGGTGGTCATGGCGGCGGGAATGGGCAGCCGCTACGGCGGTTTGAAGCAGATCGATCCGATCGGTCCCTCCGGAGAAACGCTCCTCGAATACTCCGTCTACGACGCGCGGCGCGCGGGCTTCGGAAAGGTGGTGTTCGTGATCCGCAAGGACATCGAGGAGGCCTTTCGTTCGGCGGTGGGGAAGCGCTTCGAGAAGCATCTCGCCGTTGCCTACGCGTTTCAGGCGTTGGAAGATCTCCCCTCGGGCTTTGCGGTTCCCGAGGGAAGGACGAAGCCGTGGGGCACCTCCCAGGCGGTGCTCAGCGCGCGCGAGGCGGTGCGGGAACCGTTCGCGGTGATCAACGCCGACGACTTCTACGGCGCGGCTTCGTTTCGGGCGATCGCGGACCACCTTCGCGCCGCGGAGGAGCATCACCCGGCGGAAGGCGCGATGGTCGGCTATATTCTCCGCAACACGCTTTCCGACTACGGCCCCGTCGCGCGCGGCGTCTGCCGCGAGGACGCCGAGGGTTGCCTCGTGGAAGTGGTCGAGCGCACGAAGGTGGCGCGCGACGGAACGGAGGCGCGAGGCCTCGACGACAACGGCGTTTGGCAGCCGATCTCGGGCGACGCCGTGACCTCCATGAATCTCTGGGGGTTCACGCCCGCCATTTTCCCTCTCTTTCAAGAGGAGTTCGCCCGCTTTTTGCGCGAGAGCGGAGGCGATCTCAAGGCGGAGTTCTATATCCCGACTCCGGTCCAGCGGCTCATCGCCGCGAAGCGGTTGCGGATTCGAATTTTGCGCAGCGGCGCGCCGTGGTTCGGGATCACCTATCGCGACGACAAACCGCGAGTGGTCGAAAGCATCCGGCGGCTGGTCTCTGAAGGCGAATACCCGCCGCGCCTGTGGCCTGAGTGATCTCCGAAGCGCGGGAAGAGCGACAGTGGGGCGTCTGGCGGGGGCGGTTTTGAAGCGGTTCAGGGCCGACAGCGTCGCCTCGGAAGGATTTGGGCCGGCCCGCAGTTTCCGCATTGCGTTTCCAAGCCGAATCGAGGTAAGGTGAGGCATGGCCTACCGACGGCTCGAAGTAGACTACGGAATTCAGGAAAAGATCCGCAAGCTGTGCGTCGGCCTTTTTTTTCTTTCGTTGTCGGTCGTTCTCATCTTGTGGTATCAGCCGAGCCTGAAAAAGATGCGGAATTTCGAGCAAAAGGTGGAGGCTCAAAAGAAGGAGTTGGCTGCGCTCACCGCGCTCCACCGCCGTTATCAGGAGCAGTTGACCGCCCTGCGGCATGATCCCGAGGCGATCGAGCGCGAGGCGCGCCAAAAGCTGCGCGTCGTGAAGCCCGAGGAGACGATCTACCGCTTCGAACCGACGTCCTCGGCGCGCTGACCCTTTTGCCGCATCGAAACTTTCCCTCTGGAGAGAGCGAAATCTCGTCGGCCGAAGCGCGCTGCCGAACGTCGGCCACTCGCGCGGTTTCGTGGGTCGCAACATCGGCGTTGGACGATCTTCGTTGACTCGCTTTGTGTCCCGCCAGACGTCTCCCAGGCCTTCCTGCTCCGAAAGATCAAAATCAACAATCGGAGGACTTTGAGCCCTTGGCCAAAATCCTCCCGACTGCTAGCGTAAGCCCCATGGCCGAGGCGTTCACGCCGATGATGCAGCAGTATCGCCGGATCAAGCGGGAGATTCCCGCGGACGCGCTCCTCTTGTTTCGCCTCGGCGATTTTTACGAGTTGTTCTTCGAGGACGCGAAAACCGTCTCGTCGCTCCTTCACCTCACGCTCACCCATCGGAACGGTTCGCCGATGTGCGGGATTCCGCATCATGCCGCCGAGGGATACCTCGCCCGCCTGATCCGCGCGGGACGCAAAGTGGCCATTTGCGATCAGGTCGAGGAGGCGGGCGCAGCCAAAGGACTCTTGAAGCGGGAGATCACCCAGATCCTCAGCCCCGGCACCGTGATGGCCGACCGCTTCCTCGCCGCCCATCAGCCCAACTACATTGCCGCCGTTTGTCCCGGCGATCCGGGGTTCGGCCTCGCCTTTCTCGAGATCACGACCGGCGATTTTCGCGTGGCGGAACTCCCCGACGCGGAGGCGTTGACCGAAGAAATCCGCCGCCTCGCCCCGGCCGAGGTGCTCGTGCCGGAGGGGAG
>JABWAM010000173.1 GCA_013360985.1 Verrucomicrobiia bacterium
GCGAGAAATTCGTGGATCTCGGCGTGGCGAGGGACCGGCTGACAAACTTTCGTCACGGGATTCTGGTACCAATCATGTCGTCCGCCATGCCTGATGAAGATCGCCCCGGCCTTCTCGATCTTACGGATCAGATCGCGCCGCTTCACGCGAGTTCGATCTCGGCGTGGCGCCGCACACAAGGAATCGCGCCTCCGGTCAACTCTTTGCGCACATCCAGGAGGTTCTCCTTGAGCTCCTCGAAAGTCGAACCTTGGGTGAAATAGTCCGGATATTCATCAAGAAATCCCAGCCACACCTCGCCATCCTGCCAGTAGGTGATCTCGCCGGTTCGCATACCATTTTCATCGTCGAACCAGGGACGTTTTTCAAGCGGAAATCAAGACCGGCATTCCCCGAACCATTTCAGGATCCGCCGAGCCGAAGATCCTCGAAGAAAGATCGCCCATGAAGACCTCCGTGGGAAAATCCTCTCCTCGATCCTCGACCCTCGACCGCATCCCCGCCCTCTCCCTCCCTTGCGGATCACCCCTCGAACGCTTGGAAAAGCTTTCAATGACGAAAGGGAGGGCGAGGCCGCCGGCCGAGCCGCGCATCGCGACTTCGGCCCTCCTCCCCTCCAACCTCGGTTTGTTCTCGGGGAAAAGGGCGGCCTCCGTGGGCCACCTCTTCTTGACCGTCCGCTCTCTCCTCGACCCTCGACCCTCGACCCTCGAGCGCGTCCGCGCCTCCCCCTCTCCGCCAAGAACCTCGCCCCTCGAACCTCAATCGTCGACCCTCGAGCGCGTCCGCGCCTCCGTGGGCAAATCCTCTTCTTGATCGTCCGCTCTCCCCTCGCACCTCGACCCTCGCCCCTCGATCGTTGAACTCGCCGGACGCGGGGGATCTGGGAAGCGAAAGCCACAATTGACATGATAAAGATCCATGATGTAATTTTTGCGGTATGAAAACATTGGTGACCCGGGTGACGGAGCGCGGGCAGGTCTCCATCCCCGCGATGATCCGGAAGCGCCTGAACCTCGTTTCCGGAAAACGCGTGGTCTGGGAAACCGTTTCTCCGCACGAATGCCGGATGAAAGTCATGCCGGAGGCGCACGCGCCCGGCGCCGTGGCGATGCTGGGTTATGCCGCAAAGTTCCGCCGCGTCCGACGGACCCGCGAGTGGATGAAGGAGCTCCGCACAGGGGAGACCCCATGAATTGGGTGGTGGACACGTGCCTCGTCATTGATGTGCTGGATCATGATCCGGAGTTCGGCGACGCGTCCGCGCGACTTCTGGATCGGATGGCGCCCGAGGGAATCGTGCTGTGCCCCATCAGTTATGTGGAACTCGCCCCCGCATTCCTTGGCGACCTTCGACGGCAAGAGGAATTTCTGGAAGGCATCGGCATTCATTATGCCGTCCCTTGGAGTTGGACGGATACGCGAAACGCGCACAAGGCTTGGGAACGTCATGTCCAACTGCACCGCCAACGCAAGGTTTCTCGACGTCCCGTGGCGGATATTCTCATCGGCGCTTTCGCAATCGGAAGAAAGGGTCTGCTGACGCGAAACTCCGAGGATTTTCGTTCCTCTTTTCCCACGCTCAAACTCCTTGAGCCCAAGGGTTCGGAGGAACGCAAGGGATGACGGGCGAGGCCGCCGGCCGAGCCGAAGATCCCTGAAGAAAGAATTGCCCGCGGAGACCTCCTCGGACCCCGAGAGCAGCCCGAGACCGAGAAGAAGAGAGCGCCAAAGCCGAGGCAGTCCTCCGCCTTTGGCGCGGTTGGTCTGGAGTCCGCAGAGAAACTCTCCTCCTTCTTCCTCCTCCCCACGAGGACCGGCCGAAGACGACGACGCCCACTCCCGTGGGTGAGGATGGACGGCTCGGCCGGCGGCCTCGCCCTACCCGCTTCGCGATCAAATGGAGATCGATTCCCCCTCGGGGTCCGCGGAGGTCTCCGTGGGTAAATCCTCCTCTTTGCCGTCCGCCATCCCCTCGAACTTCGAACGTCGCCCCTCGAACGCTTGAAAAGATTTCGATGACGAAAGGTAGGGCGAGGCCGCCGGCCGAGCCGCACATCGCGCTTCGGCCCTCCTCCCCTCCGCCTCTTCTCGGTTCCCCCTCGGATGCAAGGGCGGTCTCCGTGGGCCACCTCCTCTTTCCCGCCACTCGCCTCGACCCTCGACCCTCGACCCTCGATCGCGTCCGCGCCCTCCTCCCATTTTCCTTGCCTCCCCCCGCGTCGGAAGGCTGAAGTGACGGCGGTGCGCCCATCTCCCGCATGAAGATCTGCGTCATTGGCCTCGGTTACGTGGGCCTCCCGCTCGCGCTCCAGTTCGCCCGCTCGGGAGCGACGGTGCTCGGGCTCGATGTGGACCCCGAAAAAACCGCCAGCCTCAACCGCGGCGAGAGTTACATCGCCCACCTCGCCGCCGACGCGATCCGCGAACAGCTTGCCGCGGGACGCTTCACCGCCTCGACCGATTTTTCCCTCCTCCGCTCCGTCGAGGCGATCCTCCTCTGCGTGCCGACGCCGCTGACGCGCCAGCGCGAACCCGATCTTTCCTTCGTGCTGAACACCGGCCGCGCGCTCGCGCCGCACCTCCGCCGCGGAACGCTCGTCGTCCTCGAATCCACCACTTTCCCCGGCACCACGGACGAGGACCTGCGCCGCGTGCTCGAGGAGGGCTCCGGCTTGAAGGCGGGCGCGGACTTTCATCTCGCCTACTCGCCCGAACGCGAAGATCCCGGCAACCCGCAGAGCCGCGTGGCGGACATTCCCAAGGTGGTCGGCGGCTTCACCCCCGCCTGCCTGGAAAAAGCGTTGGCCCTCTATCGCCGGGCGGTGAAAACCGTCGTGCCGGTCTCCTCCTGCCGCGTCGCCGAGGCGACCAAACTCCTCGAGAACATCTTTCGCAGCGTGAACATCGCCCTCGTCAACGAACTCAAGATCGTCTATGCGCGCATGGGCATCGACATCTGGGAAGTGATCGCCGCCGCAAAAACCAAGCCGTTCGGTTTCATGCCCTTCTACCCGGGCCCCGGCCTCGGCGGCCACTGCATCCCGATCGACCCGTTCTATCTCACCTGGAAAGCGCGCGAGTTCGGCGTGGCCACCCGCTTCATCGAACTGGCGGGGGAAGTGAACACCGCGATGCCTGAGTACGTCGTCGCCCGCGTCGCCGAAGCCCTCAACGCCCGCGCCAAAGCGCTCAAGGGCAGCCGCCTCCTCGTCCTCGGCCTCGCCTACAAACCCGACGTGGACGACACCCGCGAATCGCCCGCCTTCCGCATCATGGACCTGCTCAAGGAACGCGGCGCCGAAGTCGCCTACCACGATCCGTTGGTCCCCGTGATCCCCGCCACGCGCGAACACCTCGCCTGGAAAGGGCAGCCCTCCATCCCGTGGGAAGCCTCCGCCGTTTCCCGCTTCGACGCCGCGGTGATCGTCACGCGGCATGCCGCGCTCAACGTGCGCGAACTGCAACAATGGATTCCGCTGATCGTGGATACGCGCAACGCCATGGCGGGCGTCCCCTGCGCGCCCGGCCAGCTCTGGAAGGCATGAGCGCCTCCCCGTTGGGCATCGGCGTGCTCGGGGCGGGCTACTGGGGCCCCAACCTCATCCGCAACGTCGCCGCCTGTCCGGAAGCGCGCCTCGCCGCGGTCTGCGACGCCCGCCCGGAGGCGCTCGAAAAACAACGCGCCCAATATCCCGACACCCGCTTCTACTCCCGCTTCGAGGAGATGCTGGCTGATCCCGGCGTCGAAGCCGTTCTCGTCGCCACGCCCGCGCGCGCGCATGCCGAACACGCCCTGGCCGTCCTCCGATCGGGACGTCACGCCTTCGTCGAAAAACCTCTCGCGCTCTCCTCGGCGGCCGCGCGCGAGATCATCTTGGAGGCGCGCCGCCGCCGCCGCATCCTGATGGTGGGACACACCTTTCTCCACAACCCCATCGTCGCCAAAGTCCGCGAACTGGTCGCCTCGGGCGCGCTCGGAGACCTCCTCTACCTCTACAGCCAACGCCTCAACCTCGGCCAGGTCCGCCACGACGTGGACGTCCTGTGGAACCTGGCGCCGCACGACATCAGCATCGCGGGGGACCTCCTCGGCGCCCGCCCGCTCCGCGTCCAGGCGACCGGCCTCTCCTATATCCGCCGCGCGCAACGGATCGCCGATGTCGCCTTTTTCTCGCTCCATTACGACCACGGCGTCGTCGCCCACGGGCACGTCTCCTGGCTCGACCCGCTCAAGGTCCGTCGCCACGTCCTCGTCGGCAGCCGAAAGATGCTGGTCTACGACGACATGAACCGCGACGCGCCGATCACGATCTACGACAAGAGCGTGGAAAAAGATTTCCGGCAGCCCTTCCATTCCTTCGCCGAGTTCACCACGCGGATCCGCGCGGGAAACATCGAACGCCTCGATGTCCCTCTGAAGGAAGAACCGCTCGCCGCGGAAATCCGGCACTTCGTCCAATCGGCGCGCTCCGGCCATCCCCCGCGCACCGACGGCCCCCACGGCATGGAGGTCGTCCTGATCCTCGAAGCGTTGAGCCGCTCGATGGCGTCGGACGGCGGCGAGGTCCCGCTCGATTACTCCGCGATCCCCGTCCCCTGACTCCGTCATGAACGACGTCTGGATTCATCCGACCAGCTCGGTCTCTGAAAAAGCCACGATCGGCGCCGGCACGAAAATCTGGCAGTTTTGCACCGTCCTTGCCGGCGCGCGGATCGGCCGCGAAGTCCTCCTCTCCCAAAACGTCTACGTCGAAGGACGCGCCGTCATCGGCGACCGCGTGAAGATCAAGAACAACGTCTCCCTCTACGACGGCGTCACAATCGAGGACGAGGCCTTCATCGGCCCCAGCGCCGTGTTCACCAACGTGATCAATCCGCGCAGTTTCGTGTCGCGCAAGGAAGAGTTTCTTTCCACGCGCGTCGGCCGCGGCGCAACCCTCGGCGCCAACGCCACCGTCGTCTGCGGCGTCGCGATCGGCGAGTACGCGTTGATCGGCGCGGGCGCCGTCGTCACGCGCGATGTGCCTCCCTACGCGATCATGCTCGGCGTTCCCGCCCGCCGCCGGGGTTGGGTCTGCCGCTGCGGCGTCACCCTCCCGAAACGCGCCCGCGCCGTGTGTCCCTCCTGCTCGAGCGTTTATCGAATCGATCGCGCCGCCTGTCGCCCGCTCGCCCCCGCCTCTCCGCGAAAAACGATCGAGCGTCCTTCAGCCGCCTGAATCGCCGCCCCTCGACCCTCGACCGCATCCTCGCCCTCCCTCCCTTGCGGATCACCCCTCGGACACATGGGGAAAGCGATCGAACGGGAGAGGTAGGGCGAGGCCGCCGGCCGAGCCGCGCATCGC
>JABWAM010000174.1 GCA_013360985.1 Verrucomicrobiia bacterium
GCGTGCGCGCGTTCGGCGGCGCCTCGGGTATGTGCCTCAGAAAATCTCTGTCGGCGGCGAATTGCCGCTCCTGGTCCGCGAGGTGATCGCCATCGGGCGCGCAGCGGCCCGGGGGCCGCTCCGGAGGCTTGGTCCGGAGGATGAGCGGCTGGTGGACTTTTGGATGGAACGCCTGGGCTTGCGTTCTCTCGCCGACGCGCGATTCGTGGATCTCAGCGGCGGCGAACAGCGCAAGACCCTCATCGCGCGGGCGATGACACAGAAGCCCGAGATCCTCCTGCTCGACGAACCGTCCGCGTATCTCGATCTCCAATGGCGCGAGCGCCTCGTGCGCCTCGTGGACGAGCTTCATCGGGAGGAGGGCGTGGGGATCCTGATGATCGGTCATGAACCCGAGGGATTCCCGACGCGTTGCCGTCGGATTCTCCTGATCGTGAACGGGCGGCTCGTGCGGGATGAGCCCGCGGACACCCTGTTTTCCTCCGGTGGCATCGAGGCGCTGCACGGCGAGGGGTTGCGCCTCGTCCGCTTCGGGGAACGATGGGCGATGGTTCCCGGAGGGCCTCCGCGTGCTTGATCTTGTCTTCTGGTCCTCGGTGATGGCCGGAGGACTCATCGCGGGATCCTCCAGCGGGTTGCTCAGCGTCTATCTCGTCGGGATGCGGATTCCTTTTCTGGGCGTCGCCATGGCGCACGGGGCGTTGTCGGGCGCGGTGTTTGGCGCTCTGGGCGGCCTCGAGGGATCCTGGCTTCTTCTGCCCGCGTTTGGAGGCGCGATGGGCATTGCGTTGTTCCTCGGCCTGGCCGATGCGCGGACGCTTCGTCTCGACGACAACGTGGTGATGAGCCTGTTGTTTTCCGTGACGATGGGGCTGGCGTTCCTGGGGATGGGGCTTTTCGAGGTGATCGGACGGAGCGACAACGACATCCGCAATCTGCTCTGGGGAAACCTTGGATTTTGCCGCTGGCGGGATGTGGGCTGGATGCTGGCGGCGGCCGTGGCCCTGGCCCTTTATCTCGTGGCGTTCGGCAAGGAGATGCGCGCGGTGCTTTTCTCGCGCGAAGACGCCGAGGCGATGGGCATCCGCGCGAAAGTCGTTTGGGCGGGGTTCCTCGTTCTGTCGGCGTTTTTGCTCACCGTGAATTTCCAGACGGTCGGCGGCCTGATGATTTACAGCTTGATCACGAACCCGGCCATCGCGGCTTCCCGGTTGGTCAAGGGAACCCGAAAAGTGACCGGGCTCGCCGTTGTTTTTGGGGGAGGCAGCGGGTTGGGAGGCTTTCTCCTCGCGGCTTGGAGCAACCTGCCCAGCGGCGCGGTGATCGTCCTGCTCTCCTCGGCGATGGTGGGCGCGGCGGCGATTTTCGGACGCTGGCTTTCGCGCCGGCCTGCGAAGGCGGAGGAGACGCGCGATCCGGCGGATCACTCGCGCGGACGAAAGACGAGCGCGGCGGAGTTGAGGCAGTAGCGTTTGCCCGTCGGCGGCGGTCCGTCGTCGAAGACGTGGCCAAGGTGGGCGTCGCAGCGCATGCAGAGAATTTCGATGCGCCGCAGGCCGTGGCTCGTGTCCTGGCGTTCGGCCACGTTTTCTTCCGCGAACGGACGAAAAAAGCTCGGCCAACCCGTGCCCGAGTCGAACTTGGCCTCGGACGCAAAGAGCGGAAGCGCGCAGCCGACGCAGAGGTAGAGGCCGGACCTTTTTTCGCCGAGGAATCCGCCGCAGAACGGGCGCTCGGTTCCTTTGCTGCGCGTCACGCGATACTGTTCGGGGTCGAGACGGCGTTGCCACTCGTGCTCGTCGAGGATGACCTTCTCGACGATCATGGGAAGGCCTGGGTGGCCATCGGGCTCCGGAAGTCGAACAGCGACGGTGGGAGCGGGTGTGGCGGGAGAGGATTTTTTGTTTCCCATGAAATTCGAGCAGAAGGAGTCAAAGGCGATCCCCGCCGCGATGGCCATGAGGAACCAAGTCCCCAGATGGAGGAGCATCCGGCGGTCCATGGCCGGGAGGCATCAAGGTCAGCGTGGGCATCGCGCCTGACCGCGTTTCTCGAGGTACTGCTGGTGGTATTCCTCGGCGGGATAGAAAGGCCCGGCGGCGACGATCTCCGTGACGATCGGGCGGGGGAAGACGCGCGCGGTCTCCAGTTTTTGTTTGGATCGTTCCGCGGCAGTTTGCTGCGCAGCGTCGAGAAAGAAAATCGCGGAGCGATACTGCGTCCCGTGATCCGGCCCCTGGCGGTTGAGGGTCGTGGGATCGTGACCCTTCCAGAACGCATCGAGGAGCTGTGCATAAGAAATCTTCGCGGGATCGAACTCCACGCGCACCGCTTCCGCATGACCGGTGCGTCCGGTGCAGACCTGCGCGTAGGTGGGATTCGGGACGGTTCCGCCCGTGTAGCCGACTGTGGTGCGGACGACGCCGGGGAGCGCGCGAAAATCGGCTTCGACGCCCCAGAAACACCCCGCGGCGAAGATTGCGCTTTGGGTTGGGGGAGCAGGGTTCATGGGAAGCGGCTTCGCGAGGATGGGCGCGCCGGCGACGCCTGCCAGAAAGACCGCGAGTTCGGGGAAGCGGAACCGGATGGGGCCCATGGATGGCTGATCGAAGCTACGCGGGGAGAGTGCGGCTGTCAAAAATCCGCGCTTTCGGCGAGAGCAACGGCGTTGCCCAGGCAGTCGTTCATCGAGATTCCGCCGCGGAAATTGCCGAGGAGATGAAGGCCGGGGAGCGTCTGTTCCGCGGCTTCGCAGGCGGCGACGACCTCTCCGTGGCGCGCTTCGTATTGCGGGATGGCCTTGGGCCAGCGCGCCACGTGACGAAAGATCGGTGCGGCCTGGAGCCTGAGAAGCGGCATAAGGTCGCGGACGGCCTGTTCCCCCAGCGCGTCGTCGTCGAGGGTTAGCGCTTGCGGATCGAGCGCTCCGCCGAAAAAAACGGTGAGGAGGACGCTTCCCTCGGGCGCGCGCCCCGGGAAGAGGGTCGAGGAGAACAGGACGCCGAGGGTCCGGAGGCCGCGCGCGCGGCTGATCAGCGCGCCGAAGCCGTTGAGCGGATGCGCGACGTCGCTCCGTCGGAATCCGAGGTGCACGACCGAGATGGGCGCCCAAGGGATCTCGCGAAACGGACGCACGCCTTCGCCGAGGTGTGGGGCGAGGAGGCGTTCGGCGGTGTCGGCGTCCGTGGCGAGGATCACGCGATCCGCTGTCCGCGCGCCCCCGGCGCACTGGACGACAAGCCTCGAGTCGCCCCGGCGCAGTTCCGCCACGGGCGTCTGGAGGCGGACCTCGCCGGCGCGTTCCGCGAGTGCCGCGGGAAGGTCCTGGAGGCCGCCCGGCCAGGAGACGAGTTTTCCCTTTGGACCAGTGCCGCCGCCGCGTTTCAACGCCCCGCGGATGAGGCCGCCATGCTCTTGTTCGAGGCGCCAGAGGCGGGGAAAGGCGTGGCGAACCAGGAGACGCTCGGGGTCGCCGGCGAATACGCCCGAGACGAACGGCCCCACGAGTTCCTGGAGGGGCTCGGGCCCCAGGCGGCGGCGGACGAAGTTCGCGAGGGTTTCCTCGGGGTCGCGGCCTCGCGGACGAAACGGTTCGCCACAAAGCCGAACCTTGGCGCCGAACGAAAGCAACGGGCTCGCGATGAAGGCGAACGGAGACGTCGGGACCGCGACGAGGCGGCCATTCCAGACGACGAACCGGTTTTTCGCGTCGGTCGCCGCGGCGCATGCCTTGGCGAGCAGGCCGGTCTCTTCGAGGAGCGCGCGCGTTTCCGCGCGGGAGACGAGGAGGGTGTTCGGCCCCTCCTCGCAGAGGAATCCCTCGCGGCGAACGGCGCGCGCGGCGCCGCCGACGCGTTCCGCGGCGTCCAGGACGGTTACGCGCCATCCTCGTCGGCGAAGGATGACGGCGGCAGCGAGACCCGAGACTCCCGCTCCGACGATGATCGCGGAGGGTATGGCGCGTGAGCTCATCCCTTCATGCAAGGCGGAGGGATGACACGGGGCAAGCCGGGAGACGATCCCGGTTGAGGGAGGGCGCGCAGCCGTCCGCGCCTCAGACGGGGATTTGCTGTTTGAAGCGCTGGATGGACGCGCAATCGCCGCGAGTATTGGCCAAGCCGGTGCGATACCAGCGGCATTCCGAACAACTGATCTCCAGGCAGAGGGGGAGATGCGGACGCAACTCGTCGAAAAGATGGATCTGGCACCGGGGGACTTGGGTGAGAACAAGGTCCATCTCGTAGCGTTCCTTGCCGTTCTTTTGAGGGCGACACTCGAGGACGATGCCGTGGCAGCAGGCGCCCTTTTCGCGTGGGGCGCGCGCCTTCGAGGTTTTCAGTTCGAAGGCGACCTCCGTCATCGGCGCGAAATTCCAAGCCGACGGAATCGTCAGAATGGAGCGGCGCATCTTGAGCTGCGACGCTTTGAAGCACAGACGCTTAGCCTGATCGCAGGCCGCCGGCTTTTCGCGGGCGTGTTCCCGTTTTGCTTTAGCCCGAGTGGATTTCATGCGAGGACGCGCGCGCGGGGTGAACGGTGGGAAACTGGCGACAAAATAACGCGAAATTCCGCGCTGTCAAATGAGGCGAAGGGCGCGTGGCGAACAGAGGGCGGCGTCCCCAGTCGGAGCGGGACGCCGCATGCGCGTCTTGGCTCAGTCGCCATCCCGCGTTCGGAAGCGGTCGAGGCCCAGGGCATGGAGCTTTACGGTGGCCAGAAGGCCCGCGACCGCGCAGAGGTAGATGAAGTTCTGGCAAGCGACCGCGAAGTCGCGAATCATCAACACGCCGAACAGCAGAGTGAGCAGCGTGAGGCCGGCGAGCTTCAAGGCGCCGCGCGTGAAAAGCCCGAGGAGCAAGAGCGCGCCGAGAAAAAGTTCGATCCAGGGAAGCGCCGCGAAAAAAGGTTTGAGGAGAACGGCGGGGAGAACGCCGTCGAACTTGGGAAAATAGGCGGCCCAGTTCTCGGGATGCGCGAGTTTTTTGTAGGCGGCGACCAGAAAGAGCGCGGCGAGGCCCCAGCGAGGCAAGGCATGCGCCCACGCGGAGCAAGAGCAGAGGCTGCAGTCTTTCGAAGGGGCTTGGCGCGCGGAGGAATGCTCCGCGGCGGAAGACGATCTTTCCGAGGATATGCTCATTGCGGGGGATGGTTGGCGTCGGTTTTATGGTCGCGCGGTCTTCGCGCATCAAGGCGAAAGGCGCGTGTCCTTGGGAACCGGCAGGTCCCTCGTGACCCCCCCTTGGGGAAGCTGAAGATCGTGAACCAAGCGGGGATGAAGGCGCTCCACGGCCACCTCCGGAGGTGGCCGTGGAGCGGCGCAGTTGGGAAGCT
>JABWAM010000175.1 GCA_013360985.1 Verrucomicrobiia bacterium
GCAGCTCCGCGCGTTCGTCCGCGCCCTCGGCGCGCGCGCCCCCCGCCTGCTCACGACGACGGCGGGGGACGAGGGCGTCGCCTGGGGCAACGTGAGGGCGCGCGTCGCGGCGAGGAGGACGCCTTCGGAGCATCCCAAATCCCCGCGTAAGGCATGGGAGAGTCCATCCTCGGTCGAGGAACATGCGATGCCCTCGCAATACTTTGAACTCAAACCGCTGCCGCGGCGCCGCCGGCGGCGGCGCCCTCCCTCGCTTCGCGACCGAGTGGATTTTCCTCAAGCATGGACTCTGGAAAGGGAGGGCGAGGGCGGGAGGTCCCCTGAAAGAGTTCGGAACTGGACGGCTCGGCCGGCGGCCTCGCCCTACCTCGCTTCGCGAGAAAAATGAAGTTCGGCGGCACAACGCCGAACTTCGTGAGAGAACCTTTGGATTCTTGGAGAAAGATTTCGGACACGAAAGGTAGGGCAAGACCGCCGGCCGAGCCGTCGCCTCCTTTTTGTGGGGAGTCCGGAATCTCGACACGCCCCACCCACCCGGTCCTCGATGGATGATGAGGAGGGTTGCTCTCTAATAAATGGGGCGTATCCGTGGATTTGGGGAGCGTCTTCCCCGCGCGGCGAGGGAAGCTTGGAAACTTTCTATTAAGGCGCGGCGGCGGCGGGCTTCGGCGCGGTCAGAGCCATTTCGCCGGGAGCGATCTCCGCCGATGCCGCCTGCTCCAGCTTCTCTTTTTCGGGAGAAAGATCGGCGAGAAAACGCTCGAGGACGCCCGTCAAATGCGGAGAAAGCGCCGACGGCGCGAGCCAACGCCCGACGCGAAACTCCTCGGGAACGAACGCCCAGCGGACCCCGTCGTTTTTCAGGCGTGCAACGACCTGCACGGCGAGGCGGAACCATTTCCATTTCTGGACGATCGTGAGCGTCGCCCGCCCTTCTCCGAGCGCGACGGTGAGCTTCTCGATTTGAATGCCGCCGGCGTTTTCGCCCGCAGCTTTGCGGGTGTTGCGGACCGCCTCGGCGAGCTTGGCGTTCAGTTCCTCCTCTCGAAAGACGAACCGCTCACCCGTCTGATTCCGGTAAGCCCCGTCAAGATCGGCTCTCCGCTTCTGAAAGGCTTCGAGGTCCTTGGCGTCCGGAAGGCGACTCGCGTCGCGAGGCAAAAGCCATATGGAAACGAAAAAGGCGGTGGCCGCCGCGAGAAGGGTGATCTGGACGAACTTCTTGAAGAGGAACATCGCGACGTGCGCAAACGGCACGCTCGCCTTCCCCTTGCGCGCGCCGCGACGGATGCGGCTCGGCACGCCGACCCGGCTGATCTCCAGTTTCTGACCGCACTTGGCGCAGAAGATGCGGCCAATGTCGTTATCGTGACCGCACTGGGGACAGTTCAGCATAAAAACACGGCCTTACGCCTTGCTCTTTTTCGCGGGAGACTCCTTCTTTCCCGACGAAGAATCTCCGCCCTCCTTCTTCACGGAAGGCGATGCGGCATCCTTCTCCTTCTTCGCCGCCTGTTTGTAGCCTTCGCTTCGGTAGTCGGTGATGTAGAAGCCGCTCCCCTTGAAAATGAGACCGGCGCCGGCGCTGAGGAGCCGTTTGAGACGACCCTTCCCCCACGGTTTGCGTCCGCATTTTTCCTTCGGACAGGTCCGGAGAGGATCCGCCTTCATGGACTGGACGACTTCGAGGGTCTTCCCGCATTTTTGGCAAGCGTATTCGTAGGTCGGCATGGTGCGAAAACCGTAATTTCTACGCACCGGCATCGCGCGCGGCAAATCCAAAAATGGCCCTCGCCCGGCGCCTCAAAACCGCCGATTCGCGGTTAGTTCTCCTCAATTCCCACCCGCGTCGCCTTGGCGACGGCCCTCCCGTCGCGTTGGCCGCGAAGATATTCGTCCATGGCCGCGGCGGCGCGTTTGCCGGCGCCCATCGCCAGGATGACCGTTGCGCCGCCGGTGACGTTGTCGCCTCCCGCGAAGACCCCGAGTTTTGTCGTCGCTCCGTCGACGTCCACTTCGATCGTGCCGCGAGGCGTCACGTCCAGGCCAGCCGTCGTTTCCGGCACGATTCGGTTGGGGTTGTTGCCGAGCGCGACGATCACCGTCTCCGCGTCGAGAACGAAATGGCTGCCGGCGATTGGGTGCGGGCGGCGGCGTCCCGAGGCGTCCGGTTCGCCGAGCTCCATGCGGACGCATTCCATGCCCCGGACCCAGCCGTCCCCGCGGTCGAGGAGTTTCACCGGAGCGGTGAGCAGGAAAAATTCGATCCCCTCCTCGAGTCCATGCGCGATCTCTTCCGCGCGCGCGGGCATTTCCGCGCGGCTGCGGCGGTAAACGACGCACACCTTTTCGGGCCCGAGGCGGCGCGCGACGCGCGCCGCGTCCATCGCGGTATTCCCGCCGCCCACCACAACGACGCGCCGTCCGACAAAGACCGGCGTGTGATGCCGTGGGAAATCGTGCGCCTTCATGAGATTGATGCGGATGAGGAACTCGTTGGCGGAATACACCCCGTTGAGATGCTCGCCTGGAACGCCGAGCAAGATCGGCAGGCCGGCGCCCGTGCCGAGAAACACGGCGCCGAATCCTTCTCCCAAGAGTTCCTCCACGGTGACGGTTTGCCCGACGAGCGCGTTCGTGCGGATCTCGGCGCCCAGGCGCCGCAACTGCTGGATCTCGTACCGCACGATCTCCTTGGGCAACCGAAACTCGGGAATCCCGTACATGAGCACTCCGCCCGGCTCGTGGAGCGCCTCGAAGATCGTCACGCGATACCCGCGCCGGAGCAGTTCTCCCGCCGCCGCGATCCCCGCGGGGCCCGAGCCGACGATGGCCACGCGCTCCGGCCGGGTCATCGGGAGCGACGGCGGCGGCGCGGAAGACTCCGTGCGCGCCCAATCGCCGACGAACCGTTCGAGCCGTCCGATGGCGACCGGTTCGCCCTTCCGCCCGACGACGCACACCTTTTCGCACTGAGTTTCCTGGGGGCAGACCCGTCCGCAAACCGCCGGCAGATCGGTCGCTTCGCGCAAAGTGCGCGCCGCGCCTTCGAAATCGCCCTTCACCATCCGCGCGATGAACCCGGGGATGTCGATCCCCACCGGGCATCCCTCGACGCACAACGGTTTCCGGCACAACAAACAGCGCTCCGCCTCCGCCTGCGCCAACTCGGGAGTCAACCCGAGCGCGACCTCGCAAAAGTTCGTCACGCGCGCCGCCGCGGCCTGGTGCGGCATCGGCTGACGCGGCGGCCGCGGACGACGGACCGTGAGAGGCGCCCCGCTCATTGCGGCGCCTTCGCCTCCCTCGGTCCGAGCGCCTGCAGCGCGCATTCGCGGAGGTGGTGATACCCCTTGAGGCGCAGAGCCAGCCTGTCGAAATCCACCCGATGCCCGTCAAACTCGGGCCCATCCACGCACGCAAATCTTGTCTCTCCTCCGACGCTCACCCGGCAGCCTCCGCACATGCCCGTGCCGTCCACCATGATCGGATTGAGACTTACGATCGTGGGAATCCCGGCCTCCTTCGTCACCGCGCAGACCGCCTTCATCATCGGCACGGGACCAATGACCGCGGCGAACGCGTAACGATCGTCCTGCCGCAGGCGGTCGCGAAGAAGATCGGAGACCAGGCCGCGCGTTCCCGAGCTTCCGTCATCGGTCGCGATATGGAGATCCGCGCACACGCGGCGCATCTCCTCTTCAAGGATCAGCAGGCGTTGTTCGCGCGCGCCGAGAATGCCCGTTACGCGGTTGCCGGCGGCCGTTAGAGCCGCGGCAATCGGATAGAGCGGCGCGACACCGATGCCGCCTCCGACGCAGACGCAATCTCCGTGCCGCCGAATTTCCGTGGGCCGTCCCAGCGGACCGAGCAGATCCAAGATCGCGTCTCCAGGATTCAGCCGCGCCATCAGCGCGGAGCTGACGCCGACCTCCTGCACGATCAAGGTAATGCTTCCCTCCTCCGAATCGGAATCCACGATCGTCAGCGGAAAGCGTTCGCCCTCCTCGCGAAGGCGGAGCAGCACGAACTGCCCCGGTTTGCGGCGACGCGCCACGTCTGGGGCGCGCACGCGGTAGCGGGTCACCCCGGGCGCCAGCGATTCTTTGAAAATAATCCGATGCACGGGGAAATATTAGCTTCGATATTGCGCATCCCAAGGCGAAAGATTCCACCGTGCGACCGCCGTCGGAAAGCCAAGGCCGCCGCGGAATGATCCGAGGCGGCGCGACCGCAAGGGCTTGAACTGTCGGCCGAAACGGGCATGGTGGCGGCCGGCTATGCCCCCGTCGCTTCTCCCTCCTCGCGGAACGCGCCTTTCGGAGGATCTCGCGCAACTCGGAGACGCCGCGGAGGAAGGCCCGTTGACGATGAACCGCCTCCTGCGGGCGGCGCGCGGACGCGGATTCCCGGCGCTGCTCGCCATCCTGACGCTGCCCTTCATCATCCCGCTGCCGTTGCCCGGTCTCTCGACACCTTTCGGGATTGCCATCGCACTGTTCGGCTTGCGTCTTGCGATCCTTCGACGGCCGCTGCTTCCGCGATGGCTCCTCCGACGCAAGATCCCGCCCGTCGTCGCGCGCGCACTCCTTCATCGCGGCGTGCCGATCATTCGCCGCGCCGAACGCTGGCTGTATCCGCGTCTCCTCCCGCTGTCGCGCTGGCCGCCCTTTCGTTCGATCACAGGGTTAGCCGTCGCTTCCTGCGGATTCGTGCTCGCGTTGCCGGTCCCGATTCCCTTTTCCAACACCCTCCCCGCGCTCGGCGCCCTGCTCCTCGCGCTCGGCGCCATGGAAGAAGACGGCCTCTTCCTCCTGCTCGGCTGGGTGCTCTCGCTCGCCGCCTGGATCGCCCTAGCCGTTCTCTGTTGGATGGGGAAAATCGGTCTTCATCACCTCCTCCTCTGACGCGGAGGACGCGCCTCTCCGCGCGGCGGCGACGATTGTTACCAGCCGACCGCAACGACCTTTTTCGCTCGCGCCGCAACGCGGCGCCCCGCATCCTCCCTTCATGCCCGCGCAATTCGCCGATGCCGACGCGACCTTCATGCGGCAGGCGCTTGCCTCCGCCGCGGAAGGCGTCCGGCTCGGGCACGGCGGTCCGTTCGGCGCATGCGTGGTCCGCGAAGGACGCGCGATCGCCGTCGCCCACAACACCGTTCTCCGCGATCGCGATCCGACGGCCCACGCGGAGATGAACGCCCTGCGCGCGGCGTGTCGCGCGCTGGGGACGCACGACCTCTCCGGCGGCGTGATCTACGCCACCGCCGAGCCCTGTCCGATGTGCCTCGGTGCGATTGCCTGGGCGCGCCTCGCGCGCGGGTTC
>JABWAM010000176.1 GCA_013360985.1 Verrucomicrobiia bacterium
ACCGCGGCCGCGCGCGCGTCTTGCGCCGTTACACCCACGCGAACATCGCTCTCGACACCCTCGCCTTCTGGCAAACTCTCCTGTAAAGCCTTGGTTCGACGATTCTCCGCGCGGGCGCTTTGTCCGCCTCCTTCCGGCGCGATGCCGACTCCTCGCCCCATCCTCTACGTCCACCACGAACGCGCGATCGGCGGCGCGCCGCTGAGCCTGCTCTTTCTCCTCCGTCGGCTCGATCGTTCACGATGGACGCCGCGCGTGCTGTGCCTCCGCGAGGGGCCCGCCGCCGATCTCTTCCGCAAGGAAGGCGTTCCCGTGCGGATCGTTCCCGGGCCCGACCTCAGCCATACCGAGCTTGTGTGGTTTCGCGCGCGGCAGTTTCCCCGTCTGCTCCTCCGTCTCGGCGCTTCCCTTCCGCTCGCCTTCCGTCTTCGCGCCGCTTTTCGGGAGGAGATCGCGCGGGGCGGCGCCGCCTCTCCGCCTTCCGCGCTTCCGCTGGTCCATCTCAACTCCTCGACGCTCGCCGTCGCCGCGGCGGCCGCGAAAGCCCTCCGGCTTCCGGTCGTCTGGCACATCCGCGAGCCGCTGGCCAAAGGGTTCTTCGGCATCCGCCGCGCCCTTCTGCGCGCCGCGATCCGCCGATGGAGCGACGCTGTCATCGCGATCTGCCAAAACGACGCCGAACAACTCGGCGTCATGCCGGCGGGGCGCGTGCGCGTCATTTTCAACTTTGTGGACTTCGCGCAATTCGACTTCGCGGGTCCCAAGGGAGCGCTCCGTCGGGAGCTCCGCCTCCCCGAAGGCGCGCCGATTCTCCTCTTCCTCGGCGGCGCCGCGGCGACGAAGGGCGCGGAAATCCTGCGCCGCGCCGCCCCCGACCTTCTCGCGCGCGCTTCCCAAGCCCATCTCGCGGTTGCCGGAGAAAGCTCGCCCGAGAGCACCGCCGCATGGATTCGCGCCGTGCCGGCCGATTTGCGCCGTCGCGTCCATCTCCTCGGCGCGCGAACGGATGTCCCCGCGCTCCTCGCCGACGCGGCGCTCCTCCTTTTTCCTTCGACGGTCCCGCATTTCGCGCGTCCCGTGATCGAGGCCGCCGCGATGGGGGTGCCCTCCCTGGCCAGCGATCTCGGCGGCGTGCGCGAGCTGATCCTTCCGGGCAAGACCGGCGTCCTCATCCCGCCCTCGAATCCGCGGCGGCTCGCGGAGGTCGCCGCCGCTCTTCTCGCGGATCCGGTCCACCGTCGAACTTTGGGACGCGCCGCCTTGGATCTGGCTCGGGAGCGTTTCAACGCCGAACGCAACGCCGCGGAAACCGTCGCGGTCTATGAAGAAACGCTCGCCCGCTTCGGGCCTTTTTGACGTCGGGACATTTCCGCTTTAGATTCCGCGCACGAATCCTTGATGGCTCACGCGATGGCGAACGCCCTCTCTCTCCCGCGCAACTATGCGCTCGATGGACCGGAAAACCGCCGTGCCGTAGAACGCGGCCTGGCCAACGCGACATGGTACACCTCGCCGATTCCCCGTGCGCGCATGCGACAGCTCATGCAGCGCAAGGATGGCCCGGCGATCCGCGACACCGTGATTTGGTTCGCTCTCCTGGCGGTCAGCGGCGCCCTCGGCGGGCTCGCCTGGGGCACGTGGTGGGCCGTGCCCGCCTTCGCCGTCTACGGCGTCCTCTACGCTTCCGTGAGCGACTCGCGCTGGCACGAATGCGGCCACGGCACGGCGTTCAAAACGTCCTGGATGAACGAGGTGATCTATCATCTCGCCAGCTTCATGGCTGTTCGCGCGCCGACGCCGTGGCGCTGGAGCCATGCCCGCCATCATTCCGACACGATCATCGTCGGGCGCGATCCCGAGATCGCGGTGCCGCGCCCTCCGCGCATCGCGCGATTGCTTGCCAACTTTACGCATCTCGTCAGCGCTCCCAAGGATCTGGCCAACATGCTTCGCCACAGCGTCGGCCGCCTCCATCCGGCCGAGCGCGACTTCATCCCCGAGGGCGAAGAGCGGGCGATCTTCTGGACGTCGCGCGCGCACCTTGCGATCTACGCCGCCTTCGTCTTTTGGGCGATCGCCGCGCGCAGCGTTCTCCCTCTCATGTACGTTGGGCTGCCCACGCTTTATGGGTCATGGCTGATGGTGGTCTTCGGATTGACCCAGCACGCCGGCCTGGCCGAGGACGTCCTCGACCATCGCCTCAACTGCCGCACCGTCTCTCTCAACCCCGTTTTGCGTTGGCTCTATTGGAACATGAACTACCATGTGGAGCACCACATGTTCCCGATGGCGCCCTACCATGCCCTCCCGGCGCTCCACGAAGTCCTGAAGGCCGACATGCCTCCTCCCTATCGCGGCCTCTGGGAGGCGTACCGCGAAATCATTCCCACCATCTGGCGCCAGTCGAAGGATCCCACATATTTCGTCCGCCGCCCTCTCCCCGCGCCGCCGCCGAACAATTCTTTGGACGCCGCGCGCGCATGAGTGATGCGTGGATCAAGGTGTGCGCCGCCGATGCCCTCGCGATCGAGGACGTGATGCGTTTCGATCATGGGGAACGCACCTTGATCGTCTGCCGCACGGCCGACGGCAGTTACCACGTCGCGGACGGGATCTGCACCCATGAAAAGGTGCATCTCGCCGACGGCTGCGTTTTGGGGAACGCGATCGAGTGCGCGAAACACAACGGGCGCTTCGATCTCCGGACGGGCGACGCCGTGCGCCGTCCTTGCCGCGTGCCGATCGCCCGTTACGACGTCAAGATCGAGGGCGGCGAGGTTTACGCGCGCCTCGGCTGAGGTCCGGCGCGGGGGCGAGACGCGCCGCGGAAGCGCGAATCCGCGCGCGCCGCTCGCCGAGTTCCTTCTCCAGCGCCGCGGCGTCGCGAAGCCCGAGATGGCGCGCCAGAGGCGCCCACGCCTCGCGTTCCTTGGGGAGCTGTTGGATGGGCGCGTTGTGGAACCGACGCGCCGCCGACTCCAGCGCGCGCAGCCAGAGGTAATCGTCGGCGATCTGTTCGGCGTCCTCTTTGCGCCATGCGGCGATTTCCGGCATCGCGCGAAACACCTCCAAGGTTGAGGCCCGACGGAGCGCCGCGTGGCGAAAGCCGTGGCGAAGCTGCAGCGCCTGCGCGAGAAATTCCGCGTCCACCATCCCCCCCTCTCCGGTCTTGAAGTCGCGCGCGGGATCGCTCGGATCTCCGCGCTCCTTCGCGATCCGTTCCCGCATGGCGATCAACTCGCCGAGATCTCCGTCCGCCGCGGGACGGGCGTAGATCGTTTCCTCCACGAGACGGAGAAAGGCCGCGCCGAGTTTCGCGTCGCCGGCCACCGGACGGGCGCGCGTCAGGCTTTGCCGCTCCCAAAATTGCGCCCGCGTCCGGTAATATCGCGCGTAGGTCTCCAGCGTCGGCGTGAGCGGACCGTCCTCGCCGTCCGGGCGCAGTCGCGCGTCCACCTTGAAGAGCGCCTCGTCGCCGGAGTCTCGCCCCAGCAAACCGATGAGCTTCGCGGCGAGCGGCGGCGTCCCGCCCACAAAGATCACGTCGAGGTCCGCGCCGTAACTGAGGTCGCGGCCGCCATATTTGCCGAGCGCGATCACCGCCATCGGCGCCGCGGGTTTTTCGTGCGCCTCCAAAGCGAACTGGAGCGCCCGCGTCACGCACGCGTCGGCGAGCAGGGTCAACTGCTCGAAGGTCTCCTCCAACGAATCGGCCACGCCGAGGATGTCGCGGAGCTCGATACGAACCAACTCGGAACGCTGGAATCTCCGCAGGCCGGCGGCGCCTCCGTCCTCCGCCTCGCGCGCGAGCGCCGCTTCCATCGCCGCGCGGTCCCGTCGAAAGGTCAACAATCCTTCGTACGCGATGGACTCAAGGATGGCGGGCTGACGGATGACGACGTCGGCCAAAAACTGGCTGTGATCGAAAAGTTGAAACAGCATCTCGACCACGTTGGGATTCGAGGCGAGCACCTCGTAGAGCGCGGATCGGGAGCCGTAGCTTTCGATGAAGCGCGCGAATTGCGTCAGGGCATGGTCGGGGCGCGCGAGCGCCGGCGCGAGCCGCAGGATCCGCGCGCGGATCCGCCCGAAGAAGTTGCGGGTTCGCGGCGAAATGTGCGCGTACTCGGGTCCCGAGGCGAGCAGGAGAAGGGTCTGCTCCGCGCGCGCCGGATCGGCGAACCCCGCTTCCCGCGTCATGCGCGATCGTCTCTCGGGCGTCGTGTCCCACGGATCCTCCTCCGCCTCGATGCCGTTTCCCGGAACGTTCGGGCGGACAATGCTCTGGAAAAACTTTCGCACGAACGCGCGATGTCCTTCCCATTCTCTCTCGAATGCGGCGAGCGGGGAGTAGCCAAGGCCCTCCGCGAGGACCGCCTGTTCCATCTTCGACTCCGGAACGGTGTGCGTCTGGCGGTCCTCCCGCATCTGCAGACGATGCTCGACCCTTCGGAAGAAGATGTACGCGCGGGTCAACGCGAGCGCCTCCGCCGCGCCCACCAGATCCAGGCGACGGAGCGCTTGGATGGATTTGAGCGTCCCCGACTCCTGCGAGAAGGCGTGCCGCGCCCCATGGATCAACTGCAGCGCTTGCACGGAAAACTCGATTTCCCGGATCCCGCCCCGCCCGAGCTTTACGTGGCGATCGAGCCCGCCCTCCTTGAGGATCTCCTCCTCGATCCGCGACTTGATCCGGAAAATCTCGTCCAGCGCCTGCGGCGGGAGATACCGCGGAAAGCAGAAGGGCTGCAGCCGCTGAATGAACTCGTATCCCAACTCGGGATCGCCCGCGGCGAGGCGGCACTTTTGGAGCGCCATGCGCTCCCAGGTCTCCCCGAAAGCCGCATAATAGTTCTCATAGCTTTCGAGCGAACGGACGATCGGTCCCGCCTTGTTTTCCGGCCGCAAACGAAGGTCCACGCGAAAGAGGGCTTCGGCCCCCGCTTCGCCGCGAAACCCCTGGAGCAAGCGGTTCGCCACGCGCGTGAAAAAATCGTGATGCGACAACGGCCCGGCGTTCCCTTCTTCTCCGTAAGCGAAGAGGAGATCGATGTCGGAGCTGTAGTTCAGTTCCTGCCCTCCGAGTTTGCCCATCGCGAAGACCGCGAAACCTGTCGCGGGCGCGCCGTGGCGGGCGGCCTGCTCTTCCAGGCAGGCGGCAAGCCCGCGCCGCAGACAGAAATCGGCGAGCGCCGAGAGTTCCGCGACCGTCTCCTCGAGCGGCGCGCGCCCCGCGAGATCGCGCGCCGTGATGCGCAGCATCTCGCGCCGACGGACCTCGCGCAAGGCCGCGAAGGTCGC
>JABWAM010000177.1 GCA_013360985.1 Verrucomicrobiia bacterium
GGAGCCGCCGGCGAGATTGCCGTCGCCACCTCCGTCGCCGGCTCCGCCCGCGCCTCCCGCGCCGCCTCCGACATTTCCGGCGGCGTCGGCGCCGCCCGTGAGCATGGCGTAAAGCGTGCCGCCTCCTCCGTCTCCCTGGGCAAACGTCGAAGTTGCGCTGTTGGCCTGATCGAGAAGCGTCTGTTCATCCACCGGCGGCGACGGCGGCGGAGGCGGCGCATCGCTGTACAGGAATCCGTTTCCGACGTTCGCGGGAAGCGGCGCAGTCGGCCAGCTCACCTGATGCTCGACGAAATCCGAGGTCAATCCGTTCAGCGTGTCCGACTCCGGTTGAACCGAATAGATCAGGAAACGGCTGCCTCCCGCGAGGGCGAGGGGCGATGTGGCCTCGTTGATGAAGGCGGCATCCGTGACAAGCTGGATCTCGTTGCCGGCGCCGTTCGCTCCGATCATCGCGCCGTTCCCAAGAGTCAAATCGCCGTTCACGCTGCGGATCAAGACATGGTTGGCCAGGGTTCCAAGATTCACCGGGCCATCCACCACAAGACCGCCTCCGCCATCCACCAGCGCAAAGTCTCCGCCGCGCAGCACTTGATCCAGCGTCCCGATGCGGTTCCCCTCCCGCGTGAGCGTTATCGCGCCATTTGGCGCGCGGAGGATCAGATGATCCGCGCCGAGATCGTCGGTCTGCGTGATCGCACCGCCAGAACCGATGTTCAGCAAGCCGCCGGCAAAGACGCCCGCCAATTCGGTGTCGTCGCCCTCCTCCAGCGTCACATCCGCGCCGAGAGCGGCGACGGAACCGAAGGAATTCGCCGCCATGTCGAGAACGATGTTGTTGCCCGAAGCGTCGAACGTAGCCCTCCCGCGAACATCCAGGCCGCCCGTCTGCGTGATTGTCCCGTTCGATACGAGTGAAAAGTCGTTCTCGATGTCGGATACGCCGAGAATCGTGGGCAGGGAATTGATGACTTCCACGTAACCGCTTTCTACGTCGGTCGCCGAAAAATCGATCGCTCCATGGAAGGCGTTGAGCACATTCAGGAGGCTGATGAAGAGTCCGTCTGTGGCGAAGGAGGCGGTTCCCATGACCTCCAATGCGCCGGACTGAACGATCGATCCGCCCGCGTTCACCGTGAGCGCGCCCGTGATGATCGAGATGCCGAGGTCCAGATCGTTGACATCGCTGAGACGCACATCGTTGCCGCTGAGCACTTGCACCGTGTTCCAATCGTTGAGCGGGTTGTCGAGCAGGATGTTGTTCGCGGCGCCCGCCGAAAGGATCGCCGACGTCCCGCTCCCGCTGGCGAGAATCGCGCCGGTTTGGGTGATCGCGCCGCCAGCCGTCACTTCGAGGTTGCCCGAGATCGTCGAGGCGCCCAGCGCCAGGGGGCCGGAGTTCACCACCTTTACGTCGTTGCCGCCGCCAAACGCGACGGCAGCAAAATCGTTGCCGGAATCGTCGAGCGTGATGTTGTCGGTCGCGCCCGCCGTTAACGTGACGACGCTAGGCGCGTTGACTGTGAGCGCGCCGGTTTGGGTGATCGCGCCGCCGGCCGTCACATCCAAGTTGCCCACGATCGTCGAGGCGCCGAAGAGCACCGGACCTTGGTTCACCAGCGCCACGTTGCCTCCGACATTGAAAGAAACAGCGTCATCGAACCAATTGCCCGGATCGCTTAGCGTCACGCCGCCGGAGGCAATGAAGTTCGCGATGCCGCCGACCGAGACCGGCGCGGATTGAACCGCCCCCGCCGACTCCAGAGTGAACGACCCCGTGATCGTGCTGTTGCCGAGTTCCGTCACGCCCGATTCTTTAACGGTGACGTCCGCCGCCGTGAGTTGGAGCGTTCCGAAAACCGCGCTGGCATTGCCGAGATCGAGATTGTTGCCTCCCGTCGAAATGGTCACCGTGCCGGGCAGATTGAAGGTCGAGGTCGGATACGAAAACACATCGCCATTCGCGGCGAGTTCAAAGGGACCGACGGTCTCGATCCCGTTCAAACCGAGGAATGCGCCAGGCATCGAGTAGCCCAGGGTGACTCCCGAGTTCGGCAAAGAGAAAAACGCGCCGCCCGAAGGCGCCGTTACGTCGAGATGGAGCGCCTCCAGACGAAGAGGCGCGGCGGCGGCGCCCACCGCGCCGCCGACCGCGACGGCCCTGAAAACCGCTCCGTTCGCCGTAAGGAGCGAGGTCGCGTCCGCGCGGAGAATGCTTCCATTCGCGGTCGGCCCAAGGTGTTGCACGGTGAGGCTGTTCGCCGTGATGCTGGCAAGAGTGAGATCTCCCGAGCCGCCGTACGTGAGACCTTGGCCGTCGTTGAGGAGGAACTCCGCATTGCCCATCCCGACATCGAGCGTCGTGCCGGGCGCCATGGTGATCACGGCGTTGCCGGACTCGCGATATGCGTCGTGCACGCCGTTGTTGAGGCGTTCATTGGCCACCGCCGTGAACGCGCCGCCGTCCGTCGTCACGTCGGCATTGATGAAAATGCTGCGCCCGGCTTGCAGGGTAAAACTCCCGACGCTGCCGCCCTCGGCCGCCACTACGATCGGATCCTGGATCGTGATGTCGTTGTTGGCCTGAATGCGCAGGTTGATCTCGTTGGCGAGCATCTCCGCGACCTTGCCCACGTCGAGGACGACGTCCACTCCGGGCGCTTCCTGGAAGAGGACCCCGATCTGCGTCGGCAGATAGAGGAAGGCTGCGCCGGCGCTCACCGAGCTCACCACCTTCATCTCCGCTCCGACCACGAAGCTGTCGTTCAGCAGCGTATCAGCGCCTCCGTCCGCGCGGAACAACGCCACGGACCGCCCAAAACCCTCTCCTGCCGCCGCCGAAGGATTCCCGACCGCCGCGATCAGGGCGCCGTCCTCCGAACGCAGAAGGTAGGCCATGCCGGCGTCCGAAGCTCCCGTGTCGTCTCCGGGCGCTCCGACCAGCAGGCGCTGATCCCAGGCGTCCAGCGAAGATCCGAACCCGTCTCCCGCCGTGGCATGCGGATCCTGGATCTCGTAGAGAGGCATCCCCCGCTCGCCGCTCAACGCGGAAACCGCGCCCGCGCCCGCGTTGCGCCCCGGCGCGCCCACGAAGAGCGTTCCGTTCGCCGTCACCAATGCCGCGCCGAACTGGTCGCCGGACATCGGGCTCGTCCATTCCCCCCGTTGGAAATAGGGCGGCATGCCCCATCCGTTAAAGGCATAGACCGCTCCGCCGTCGAGCGTCACCGAGTCGTCCTGCGGCGCGCCCACATAAAGCAGACCGCCCTCTCCGAACGCCACGGCGTGGCCGAAGCGATCGTTCATTAAAGGCATCGGCTTCGCCAAAGAACCCATCAACGTGCCCAGGTCGACATCGAACCCATAGGCCCGCCCAGCCGCCGGATATCCAGCCACCGTTTCGCCCGGCGCGCCCACGATCAGGCCGTTGCCATGCGGTTGAAAGGACAACGAAAAGCCGAACTCTCCGTTATCCTCGGGAGACGAACTGTTGAACGTCCATTGGAACGTTCCCCCGTTGTCGAAACTGTAGACGCGCCCCGGCCGGATCAGGGAGACCTGTTTGTTCGGCGCGCCGACGGCGATCGCGTTCGCGTTGGCGGCCACCGATTTTCCAAAGTGATCGCTGACCGCCGGTTCGGGATTGCTGATCGTAAAGGAGAGCCCTCCGGTCAATCCGTCAAAAACATAGACGCTGCCCGCGTCCGTCGCCCCGGCGTCGTCGAATGGCGCGCCCACGACGACGAAGTCCGGTCCTGCCGCCATCGCGGCGCCAAATGCATCGTTGTTGTTCGGATCGGGATTGACGAACGCTAGAGGCGTCGCGCCATAAGTGGCGCTGCCCCGGAGTTCCCGGTAAACGTAAACCGCCCCGGAATCCGCGGCCGTCGGCGAAACGCTGTCCAAACCGGGCGCGCTCACGGCCACTCGCCCCTCCGGTCCGTAAGCGACCAATGCCGCGCCGAACCGGTCCCCCGCCTGCCCGTTCGGGTTGTGGATCGTCGCCACCACCGCGCCGAAGCTTGCGCTCTCTACGTTCGAATCGAAGACATAAACGGCCCCGGCGTCGGCCGCCGTGACGTCGCTGTCCGGAGCTCCGACCAAAAGATCGCGGGGCGACGAACCGACAGCCGCGCCGAAATGATCGTTCGCATGCGGCTCCGGATTTTCCAAAGTGATCGCGAAAGCGCCTCCGACTTGTTCGAAGACGTGAACCGCTCCGGCGCCGTTCTGACCGGAAACCGTCGCTCCGGGAGCGCCCACCGCCACGAGATGTCCGCTCCCAACCAACCCAAGGGCCGCTCCGAAATGATCTCCCGCCGTAGGACTCGGCGCGGTCAAGCTCAGCAGTTGAGATCCCGTCATCGGATTGAACTGGTAGACGATCCCCGCGTCGGTTCCGCCGGAATCATCGAGCGGCGCGCCGACCCAAAGACGTTCCAACCCTCCCGCGAGCGTCTGCCCGAATCGCGATCCGATTCCCGATTCCGGATCCAAGATCGTCGTCTGCAACACCGGCGCGACGTTCATCTGGTAGACCCGCACCTCCTCGATCCCCGGAGCGCCGATGGCGAGCAACTGGGGAGAGACTTGCGCCAGAGCGCCGCCGAACTCGGCGCCTCCCGTGGAATGCACGATCGTATGCTGGAGCGCTCCCGACTGATCGAAGAGATAGACGGCGCCCGCGTCCGTCGCCCCGGTATCGTCGGAGGGCGCACCCACCACGTAACCGAGGACGCCCACCAACACTGCGGCGCCAAAATTGTCGCCGGCGGCGGGCGACGGCTTGGTCAGCGTCAGCTCGAGAGCGCCGCTGACGCCGTTGAACACAAATGCGCGCCCGGCGTCGGCCGCCAATTCGTCATCGGAGGGCGCGCCCACAAGAAGGCGGCTCCCGTCTGCGTCGAGGGCCTGCCCGAACTGATCCCCGGCGCCGGGCGCCGGATTGGTCAACGCCAGCGCGAGCGGCATCGTCCGCTCGGAGATGTCGGCGAAAAGGACGTTCTTCGGATCGAGCAGCAGCGTGCCTCCATCTCCGAGAGGCGCGGAAAGGTCCACCGTGCCGTCGAAGCTCAAGCCTTGGAGACCGGAGACTTCGGCCCAACCGCCGTTCCCGCCGGAGGCGCCGCCCCGCGCCGAAAGCGTTCCCGCAAAATCGGTCCGCCCGTCGGACCAGACAACCACCGTGCCGCCGTCGCCCGAAACCGTCGCGTCCGCGCGCAGGGTCGTGTAGGGATTCACGAGCGTGTATTGCGAATTCAGGATCGGACCGTCGCCGCGCGCGCC
>JABWAM010000178.1 GCA_013360985.1 Verrucomicrobiia bacterium
GAACGCCGCCGCCGCGCGTCCCGCGCCGCCGAGTCTGGACGCCGCGCGCATCCATCGCGCGAGACGCGGAACGCGCGCGAAATTCGCGTACCCGGCAAAGATCTCGTCGCCCCCCACTCCGGAGAGCGCCACAGTAAGCCCCGCGCCGCGCGCCGCGCGGGAAACGACGTAGGTATTGAATCCGTCAATGCTCGGCTGATCGAGATGCCCCAGAAAATGTTCCAGGGCCTGCTCGAATTCCGCCTGAGTCAGCGGCACGTCACGATGGCGCGTCGCATAGCGCTCCGACGTCTTCCGCGCCAACGCCCCTTCGTCCAAAGGATGACCGTCAAGCGAAACGGAAACGGTATGGACGGGGCGATCCAACGCGTCGGCCGCCATCCCCGCGAGCGCCCCGCTGTCAATTCCGCCGCTCAGGAAAAGCCCGATCGGCGCGTCGCTCACGAGATGGCGGCGCACCGAATCGCGAAGGACGTTGCGCATTTCCTCCTCCGCGTGCGCCCGATCTCCCACATCCGCCGCGCACCAGTCCGGCACAGGACTCCCTCCGCACGACGTCACGCGGCCGTCCTCGACGGCGATCCGTTCGCCCGGCATCAGGGCGCGCGTCTTTTTCGGAAGCGCGCGGGGAGCCGGGACGCTGCCGAGGAGCAAAAAATCGGCCAATGCCGCGCCGTTCGCTTCGCCGCAAAAACCGGGAAGCCCGTGAAAGGCGCGCGTTTCGGAAGCGAACGCCAAGAGATCCTCGGACTCGAAAACGTAGAGCGGCTTGATCCCGAGCGGATCGCGCGCGAAATGGAGGACGCCCCGAGCGACGTCGTACAGCGCCGCCGCATACATCCCGCGCAAGGCCTCGAATGCCTCGGCGCCGCGTTCCTCGTAGAGGTGGACGAGCGTTTCGGCGTCGCTGTGGGAAACGAAGCGGTGCCCTCGAGCGAGCAATCCCGCGCGAAGCTCCGTCCAGTTGTACAATTCCCCGTTCACCAGGACGCATGCGCTCCGGTCCTCGTTCCACAACGGCTGACGGCCCGCCGGCGTCAGATCGAGAATCGCGAGGCGCCGATGCCCGAGAAAAACGCCTCCCGGCCGGTCGAAGAAGAACCCGTCGTCATCCGGTCCGCGGTGGCGCAACGCGGCCGCCATCGCGCGCAGCGCGCGCTCTGCCTCGTCGGCTTCGAGAACCGGTTTTTTCAGGACGATGCCGCAGATGCCGCACATGACGGCATGCTTTTCACGCTTTCCGCGCCCTCATGCAACCTCGTTCCACGCGCCCCGATCTTCACACCGCGCGACGCCGTCCGCTCCCAAAATTGGAGATCGGTCTTCCCGGCCGCCATCCGCCCCCTCAAAACGAACCCGCTCGGAGCGGCGCGCCGATCCGCGGCTTTCGCCTTGAGAAGCGCGCCGCGCGCGTCAGAATCTCCTCCGCATGCTCCGAGCCGGGATCGTCGGGTTGCCCAACGTGGGCAAAAGCACGCTCTTCAACGCGCTGATCCGCGCGCGAAAGGCGGAGGCCGCCAACTACCCTTTTTGCACGATCGAACCGAACGTCGGGGTGGTCGCCGTACCCGATCCGCGCTTGGACCGTCTCGCCGAGATGTCGCGCTCCGCGAAAAAGGTTCCGGCCGCGATCGAATTCGTGGACATCGCCGGGCTCGTCAAGGGCGCCAGCAAAGGCGAAGGACTGGGCAACCAGTTCCTCACGCACATCCGCGAGGTGGACGCCATCATCCAGGTCGTGCGCTGCTTCGAGGACGCGGAGGTCCATCATGTGAGCGGCAGCCTCGATCCGTTGCGCGACATCGAGGTGATCGCCACCGAACTCGTCCTCGCAGATCTCGCCACGCTCCATCGCCGCAAAGAGAAGCAAACGAAGACCGCGCGAAGCGGGGACAAGGCCGCCCAGGCCGAGATCCACGTCATCGAAAAGCTGGAGCCCCACCTCGATGCGGGGCGCCCCGCGAACACCGCTCCGCTGACGCCTGAAGAAAAAGCGGTCCTCCGCGGGTTCTTCCTGCTCACCGCCAAGCCGACCCTCTTCGCCTGCAACGTCGCGGAGGAAGAACTCGCCGCCTGCCTGAGCGAGCCGCTCCCCGACACCCCCGCCGGCCGTCATGTCGCCGCGGTGCGGCGCTACGTGAAGGAGCATCACGCGACGGAGGCCGTCGTCATCGGCGCTCGCATCGAGAGCGAACTCCTCGACCTCTCCGCCGAAGAGCAGGCCGAGTATCTCGCGGGCCTCCGCGTCAAAGAGTCCGGCGTCGGCGCGCTGATCCGCGCCGCCTACCATCTTCTCGGCCTCCGCACCTTCCTCACCACCGGCGAGAAGGAATCGCGGGCGTGGACGATCCGCGCGGGCGACACGGCGCCCCGCGCCGCGGGCGTGATCCACTCCGATTTCGAACGGGGATTCATCGCCGCGGAAACCATCCGTTACGAAGACCTCGTCAAACTCGGCTCCTTCGCCAAGGCGCGCGAAGCGGGCAAGCTCCGCCTCGAAGGACGCGAGTACGTCATGCAGGACGGCGATGTCGTCGAGTTTCGGTTCAACGTCTAACATGCCTTCGCCCGAACCCGCTCGCGCCGGCGCGCTCCGCCGTTTCCTCGCGCGCGAGGTGCGGGCGGCGGCGCTCGTCGGACGATGGATCGCGCGCCTCTGGACGCGGATGTGGCAGGACGACCTCCTCTTTCTCGCCTCGGGACTGGCCTTCAACGTGCTCGTCTGCCTCCTCCCGGTGATGCTTCTCAGCATGTACGCCCTCGGCGCCTGGCTGCACACGGAAGAATCCGTTCGCCTCGCGGGACGCGTGATCGCCGCGGCGTTCCCCAACCAGCCATTCACCGACGCGATCCGCGACGGCCTCTCCGCGATCCTCCAAGAGGTGATGCGCCATCGGCGTTCCCTGAGTTTTTTGAGTCTGGGGATTCTCATCGCCACCTCCGCCTCGCTCTTCTCCTCGGTCCGAACCGCCCTCCACCGCGTCTTCGGGATTCGCCCGAGCCGCCACCTGCTCCTGAGCTATCTCCTCGATATCGCCCTCGCGCTCGCCCTGACCCTGCTCCTCCTCGGCTCGATGACGCTCGCCTGGCTTTTCCGGACGCTCAAACGACTCCAACTCCTCTTTCCCGGCGAAGAGCACCCCCTCCTCGGCGCGTGGACGCGGTTCCTTACGGAGTTCGCCTCGATGCCGATCCTCTTCCTCCTCTGTTACGTCCTCTACCGCCACGTCCCGGACGTGCGCCCCTCCAAGCGCAAGGCCGCCTTCGCCGCGCTGGCGACCAGCGTCATCTGGGAACTCTCCGGCCGGGCGTTCGCCCTCTACCTCGACAGCCTCACCACCTATAGCCGGATCTACGGCGCCTACGCCTTCGTCCTCGTCCTGATGATCTGGGTGTTCTACTCCTGCTTCATCTTCGTTCTTGGCGCGGAAGCCGCTCAGGCCGCCCACGACGTCCGCGCCGACGCGCGCTCCTCCCCGCCCTCCGTCACCCGCCCACCGCCCTGAAAATCAGTGCTCCTCGGTATCCCGAGAATTGACCATTCCACCTTTATTCGCCAACGCGCGGCGGCGTCGCGGATTCTGGAACGGCAGGGGCGCGTGGGATGGCGCCGGCGATCCTCGAACGTGACCATACCCAAGGAAGTCAAAGCGAGTATCCGCATCAATGTTTGGCTCTAAAGGGCCGGTTGGCGGTTCTTTGATGATGCAAGCGGCCCGGCCAACGTCGCGCGCGAGGCCATCGTGAAACTCAAGCCCCAAATCCCCGCGTAAGGCGTGGGGGAGTCCATCCTCGGTCGAGGAACAGGCGACGCCCTCGCCACCTTTTGGACTCAAGCCGCGGCCGCGGCGCCGCCGGCGGCGCCTGACCTCGCTTCGCGACCGAGTGGATTTTTCTCAAGCACGGACTGTGGAAAGGTAGGGCGAGGCCGCCGGCCGAGCCGTCGCGCCCTTCGTGTGAGGAATCTGGAATCTCGACACGACCCACCTCTCCGATCCTCGGTGGATGATCATGAAGGGAGCTCTCTGAAAATGGATCGTATCCGTGGATTTGGGCGCCTGGCCTGGCTCGTCGAAAGTGGACCCTTGGGAAGGTTCGTCCTGCGCCCCAGGAAAGGAACTGATGCCCCTCGGGCTGCGCCCCTCCATCCCCGCCCTCCGCCACCCGTTCACCATCCTGACCCGCCCACCGCCTAAACCGCCCTGAAAAATTCCGGATGAATCGCGCAACGGGTTTCCCCGTGCGTCCATGCGGATCGTGCCGCTCGCGATCAGGATGCCTTCGATGAACCCCCATCATCCCCCCATCCCGCAGGCGCCGAGGCGGACAAGGATCTGCAAAAGCCCCACGCCTACATTTCCGAGATCAAACCGCGGTTCAGAACCATCCCCTTTTGTTGGTGACGTAGGTGGCGACGAACTCTTCGTCGGATTTGGTGAGGTAGATAATGCCTTCGATCAACCCGATAATTCCGCCGATGCCGCATGTGACGACGCTGATCACGAGTTGAATGATGCCTTCCGTTATGTACCCGAGATAGAACTTATGGATGCCCAAGCTTCCAAGCAGGATTCCGAAAATCCCGGCGACCACTTTTTTTCCGCTCCAGCAGGTTTCGTTTCATTGCTCATCGGTTGTTTCTCCTTTGGGGTTGGTTAGGGTTGAGGGGACCACGAGGAAAACGGAGGGAACGGCAGGTTCCGCAGGATCCCGAAGAACGCGACGACGCTGACGAGCGTCCAAAGCCATGCGGATCGGACAGGCTGCCGCCTGCACCAAAGCGCCAGGGCGATTCCCAGCGCGGGCAAAACGCAAACCGTCAGCGGATTGAAACGGCAGGCGGCGACAAGATGTCCGTGAAGCAATTGATGGAGGGCGCGGGTGGATCCGCAGCCGGGACAGTACCAGCCAGTGAGGGCGTGAAACGGACACGGAGGAAAAAAGTGCTTGGCGGAATTTTTCAAAATCCAAACCGCCATCATCACGCCTCCACCGATCATGGCCGTCTTCATCCGTAGATTCCTTGAGACGCGACTTGACAACAAGAACGCGCCTGGCGCAAGCCTCGCAGGGGATCCTCCGATCCTTCTGCAGACGGGGAGCGCCGTCTCCCCGCCGTCGAGATCCCTCGCATGCGCCCGCTTGAGAAAAGGCCCAAATCCACGGATAAGCTCCGTTTTCAGAGAGCTCCCTTCATCATCATCCATCGAGGATCGGAAGGATAGGTCGTACCGAGATTTCAGACTTCCCACAAGAAAGGTGCGACGGCTCGGCC
>JABWAM010000179.1 GCA_013360985.1 Verrucomicrobiia bacterium
GAGGCGGCTTGCGCAGCTTCCGCGCCGCCGCGCGCCAGATCCCGAGCAGATCCAACACCCCCGCCGCGGCGCCGCGCGCGCGGCAGCGCGGACAATCCAGCGCGCGCGCGGACATGGGCCGATAGACGTCTCCGGTGGGACGCGCGACATGATGCGACCAGCAGTGGCTGAAGAACTCGCTGGCCGTGATCAGGATTACTCCCTCCAGCCCCTCCGTCTCCCGCAACACCTGCTCCACGGCCTCCTGAAAAAACCGTCGTCCGAGGGACGTGGATGTGCAGAGGGCGGTCATCGCCATCGGCCCCTTGCTCGGCGCCTGCAAGTCGCGCCGCATGCGCGCATCCCTCGACCAGGCGGCGTTGGCGAAGGGATCGGCGCTCGACGCGCCCTTCACCTCCGGATGCGCGCGCCAGAAGGGATGCGCCGAGGGGATGGCCAGCGGCTCGTTGAAAAAGAGCCAGACGCCCACCCCATGTTTTTGCCCGCGGCGGATGACGGTGCGCAACTGCGCGCGCCGCGTTTGCGCGCGGGGACGGTTGAGCTCCGGAAAGATCTTCGAGGCGATCAGATCGTAGAGTTGCCCCCGCAGCCAGATGCCGTCGAACCCTTCCTCACGGATCCGGCCCAACACCTCGTCGGAGTAAACGTCGCCGGCATGAAGGATTTCGTCGCCGTAGAAATCGCTCTCCGGCGATCGCCAGATGCGCGGGGCGATGCGCGGGAGTCCGGGCTTCATGCCGCCAGTCTGCGAAGTTCTCCACGACGACACAAGAGAAACCGCGCCTTGCGGATCCCCGCGCCAACACGAGGGGGCGCTCGCCGTCTTCGGTCCGCGATTTTCGGTTGAGAGGAAGGAGGTTTGGACTCCGGGCCACACGGGCCAAAGGCAGAGCGAGGCCGACATGTCCTCCGAACCCTTTCGGCGCAGGCCGCCACCGGTCGGAGGAAGTGAGAGACTTGCCGGGAAGGCGAGGGCGAGGCATTCTGACAGCAGAGACCGATCCGCGCGCGATGTTGCCTTCCCGCCCCACGCCCCCCTTTCCGGAGGCGCCGCCCAAGGCGCTTCCCCCGATTCCGTCGCTGCCGCGGGTGCTCACCGTGCCTCCGATCGCGCGGCGAGCCGAAGCGGAGTATCTCCGCCGGTTCTTCGTCTCCATCGGGCTCTCGATCCTCATCAATCTGTTGCTCCTCGCGGTGGCGTCCTCGACCGGGCTCTCGCATCTCCTGCGCTTGAGCGAACGCCCGAAGCCGAAAGGGAAACCCGAAGCCCCGAAGCTCGTCCTCGTGCCCAAGCCGCAGCCGCCTCTTCTTCCCGAACCGGATTTTTTGAAGCCGAAGACTTTCTTGGAAACCGATCCGAGCCAGGCCGCGCGCGAAAAGCCGAAGAACGCCGAGTTTTATTCCGAGCACACCACCGTGGCGACTCAGGTGACGCCCTCCGCCGTGAAGCCGGGAGACGTCCCGAAGGCGGAGGGATCGAACCCCAAGAGCCTGGCGACGGAGAGCGTTCGTCCGGGGCCGAAGCATCCGCCCTCGCCGCCCCCCGCACCTTCGCCGCCGCCCGTTTCGCCGCCGCCGAAGACGGCTTCAGCCGATCCCGCGCCTCCTTCGCCTCCGGCGCCTCCCCTTCCGCCGGCGAAAGAGCGCGATTTGGCGTTATTGCGCCGAGAGCCGCCTCCCAAACCGCAGCCGAAAGTGGAAGCGGCGCCGTCGCCGAAGCCGCATGAGACGCATGCCGCGACGGCGCATCCTCCGTCGGCGTCGGCCATTCCTCCGAGTTCGTCGGCGGATCGAGAGGTTCTCGCGTTGAAAAGCAAGCTCGATGGCGGGGTGGAACGCACGGGGCGCGCGCTCGCCTTCAACTCGGAGGAATCGCCGTTCGCGAGCTACGACAAGAGGGTGATCGCGAAGATCGGCGTCAACTGGAACCTCCTCCTCGAGAGCCGGTTCTACGGGGAAACGGTGGGACAGGTGGTCGTCGGGTTCAAACTTCTCGGGGACGGGCGGGTGAGCGAAGTTCGCGTGACGCACAATACGGCGAACGCGGTCCTCGCCAATTACTGCGTTCAGGCGATCGAGAAGTCCGCGCCGTTCAAGGCGTTTCCCGAGGCGCTCCGCGCCCTGGTCGGCGACTCGCGCGACGCGACGATCACGTTCAATTACTGAGGGTCTTCTCGCCGATTGACGCCGGGGGGCGGGTGCGGCAGGATTCGCCGCCCCGATGATCTCCCATTTTCAACGCGTCATCCACCGCCATGGGCGATGGATTTTCGGCATTCTGCTCGGCATCGTGATCGTGGCGTTCATCTTGTGGGATTACGCCGGAATTCAGCGTCCATCGGGCGCGCAAAACCGCACCGTGCCGCGCCTCTACGGCCAGCGAGTGAGCCCCCGCGTCCTCGACACGGCGACTCGTCTGACGGCCCTGAACCTCCTCATGATGAGCGGACGGGAGGTGCGGATGAACGACCGCGCGCGCGCGTTGGTCGAGGAACAAACCCTCCAACGCCTCGCGCTCGTGGAAAAGGCGCATCAGATGGGATTGACCGTCGGCGACGCGGAGGTGATTGCGCAGGCGCGGCAATGGTTTTCGAAGGACGGCCAGTACCAGAACACCGGGTACGCCCAGTTCGTTTCCGAGGTTCTCGCGCCGCGCCGCCTCACCGAAGCCGATTTCGAGACGATGATCCGGGAGAACCTGCTCCTCCAGAAGCTTTTCGCGCTTGTCGGATCGGGCGCGAAGGTGACCGATGGCGAGGCGGCGGCCTTCGCGAAAGAGAATCTGGAGCGGATCAGCGCGACGGTCTGCCGATTCAACGCGGCGGATTTTCTCGCCGAGAGCGCGCCGAGCGCCGAGGCGATCGCCGCGTTCTACGCGAAGCATCCCGACCTCTTTCGCACTCCCGAACGGGTGCGCGTGGCGTATGTCCTGTTCCCAATCGAGCCGGACAAGATCGTTCCGACCGACGCCGAACTCGCCGAGGTTTATGAAGCGAACCGGGCGGTTCTGACGACGCCCGAAGGGAAGATGCGTCCGATGAAAGAGGTGGCCGATGTCCTTCGCTTCCAGGTGAAACAGAGCAAGGCGCACGAGATCGCCGCCAAGGAAGCCACCGATTTGACGATCCAGCTTGTGCCCGAGCCGGGGCGGGAGACGCCTTCCTTCGAAGCGCTCGCGCGCGCCGCGGGGCGAACGGTCCAAGAAACGGGGTTCCTCGCTCCGCGGGAATTGCCGCCCGGCATCACCGCGCCGGAATTCGCCGCGGCGGCGCACGCGTTGGGCCCCGAAAATCCGACGAGCGATCCCGTGCCGCTCGGCGAAAAGGCGATCGCGGTCATTCATTTTCTCGAACGCCAGCCGAGCGTGCTGCCACCCTTGGACAAGGTGCGCGACGCCGTGAAAGCCGCGTGCGCCGCTGAGATGGCCGTCCAGAAAGCGCGCGAAACCGGCGCGAAGAAACGCGACGAGTTACGGAAGGCCCTGGACGAAGGCAAAGCGTTCCCCGCAGCCGCCGCGGCCCTCGGATTGAAGCCGACGCCGCTGCCGGGGTTCTGCGCGATGGATGCTCCTCCGCGCGACCGGGGCGAAGCGTTGGTGCGGCGCGCGGCGATCTTGTTGCCCGCCGGCGGGGTGGGGGATTTCATCCCTTCTTCGACGGGCGGATTTTTTGTTTTCGTGCTCGCCCGTCAGCCGGCGAAGGAGGAGGAGGTGGCACGTCGTCTCGCCGAAGTCAAACAGGGTCTCCTCCAGATGCGCCGGCAGCAGATGGTCGGCGACTTCCAGCAGGCGACGATGCGCGAGGCGTTTGGGAAGGCCTATGCAGAGGGCAAGCTGTCCCTCGAAGGGGCTCCCGTCGAGGAGTAAGCGTGCGGTTCGGCGGAGCGCCGCCGCGCAAGTCAGGCGATCCGAAGGAGGATGCGGATGCAGGCGCCGGCGCCGGGCCGCGAACGGACCTCGAGTTTGCCGGCATGAGCCTGGACGATTTTGCGGACGATGGCCATTCCGAGTCCGGCGCCGGTGGCGCGCGCGCCGAGGAGCGGATCGAACAAGGTCTTGAGGCGGGCCTTGGAGATGCCCCGGCCCGTGTCGCGCACCTCGATCCACGCTCCGTCGGCGGAGGCGCCAGTCGCCAAGGAGAGGCGTCCGCCGTCGCGCATCGCGTGCAGGGCGTTCAACGCGAGGTTGAGGAGGGCTTGTTCGATCTGGCCGCGATCGGCTTTGACGGAGGGGAGATGCGGAGAGAGGCGTAGCTTGAGGCGAACCTTCTGTGCGGCGAGTTTATGGCGGAGCAGGAGAGCGAGATCTTCGACGATGGAGTTCAGAGCGATCGGTTGAAGGTCGGGTTCGCTGCCGCGGGCCAGGCCAAGCACGCGTTCGAGGATGCCGTTGAGTTGATCGATTTTTCGAGTGAGAACCTCGGCATCGCGCGCGCGCGCGGGGTCTTCGCCGACGCCTCCGGCGAGGTTGCGGGCGAGGAGGCGAATCACGGTGAGCGGGTTGCGAATTTCGTGGGCGACCTCCGCGGCGATCAATCCGATGGACGCCAGGCGTTCGCCGCGACGCAGGGTATCCTCCACATTAAGCAGGCGGCGCGCAAGATCCGCGCGCTGGAGCGAGAGCGCGGCGACGGCGCCGAGCGTGTGGAGAAGCTCAGTCTCCCGGTCGGAAAAGCGCCGGTCCGGCGCCGAAAAGACGGCGAGGGCGCCCCGAGAAAAGGCGCTCGCGGCGAACGGCGTCGCTAGGCACGCGCCCAGCGCGCGGTTGCGCGCGAGGCATTGGCTCAGAAAGGGATCCGAATGTCGAAAGTCGGGGATGTTGACCGTCTCGCGCGCCAAGGCGACGGCGCCGAGGAGGCTGTGTTCGACGGGGAGGCGGATCGACGCGTTGCGCCGAAGGCGGGAGGGATGGGCGGCGACCCACGCGAGCGATTCGTCGCCCTCGGGAAGCTCGAACACGCCCGCGGCGGATGCGCGGAGGAGGCTTGCCGCGCCGCGCACGATGCGAGAGAGAACGCCTTCGCGCGTCTCTTCGCTCATGATGCGGCGGCTGAGGGAGAGGAGGCGGTCGAGGTCGCGCGCGCGCGCGCGGGCTTCGGCGTAGCGCCAGACGTTGCGAATGAGCGAAGCGATCTCTTCGGCGACCGCCCGGAGGCGACGCGCGTCGTCGGCGCCGAAGGCGTTCGGCCGGTTGCTGTCGAGGTTGAGGACGCCCACCACGACGCGGCGAAGGGGAGAGGCGGCGGGATGGCCGAAGATGG
>JABWAM010000180.1 GCA_013360985.1 Verrucomicrobiia bacterium
CTTCGGGGGCGGAGTGGCCGACTCGCTTTTCGGCTCCGGTGCGGGCAATGTCCTCACGAAGATCACGACGTGGCTGGGGGTCATCTTCTTCTGCACGACCATATCGCTCGCGCTTCTCTACAGCCGCACTTCTTCAGGGGGCAAGAGCACCCTTGGCGCCCGTCTCGATGCCGCTGCGGTCACGAATGCGGACGCACACGCCGCCGTCACGAACGCGCCGCCGCCTGTCCTCCCCGCCTCCACAAACGCGCCGGCGGGAAAATGATCTCCGCCTCCGGAGGGCCAGGTTCGCGGGTCTTTACGCGGAGCCGTCGGAGAAGACGGACAGCTTGGCCAGATCCGAAGGACGGCTGACGCTCACGACGTTCGCTGCGGGGGCGATGCGGCGCATGAGGCCGGCGAGGACTTCTCCCGGGCCGAGTTCGAGAAACGCCTGGAACCCCTGGCTGAGGAGCGCGCGCATCGATTCCTCCCAGCGGACAGGGGAGGTGACCTGCTCGACGAGGCGACGCTGAATGTGCGAGAGGGCGTGAGGCTGGGCGGTGACGTTGCTGATCACGGGCGTTTCGCCCGGGCGAAAACGCAAAGAGGCCATATCGACGGCGAGTTGTTCAGCCGCGGATTTCATCAGGCGCGAATGATAGGCGCCGGCCACCGTGAGCGGCAGGGCGCGTTTTGCGCCGCGAGCTTTTGCCAGCGCGACAGCCTTCGTGATCGCCTCTTTTTCCCCCGAGATCACGATTTGGCCCGGGCAATTGAGGTTGGCGACGTCCACGCCCGCCTCGGCGCACACCGCCTGGAGCCGATCGAGGTCGAGCCCGAGGATCGAAGCCATGGCGCCCGCGGTTTTCTCGCAGGCGTCCTGCATGAGTTGCCCGCGGCGTCGGACGAGACGCAGACCGGTCTCGAAGGTCATCCATCCGGCGGCGGTCAAGGCGGTGAATTCACCGAGGGAAAGCCCGGCGGCCGCCTGGAACCGAAGGTCCGGGCGCACAGCGCGCACTGCGGCCAAGGCCGCCAAGCTGTGGACGAAAATGCCGGGCTGACACCACGCCGTCTGGGTTAAGTCGGCCTCCGGTCCATGGAAGCAGGTTTGCCGCAACGGCAGGTCGAGGATGCGGTCGGCTTCCTCGAAAATCGCGCGCGCCGGCGCGTTCTGGTCATGGAGTTCCCGTCCCATGCCCACGTACTGGGCGCCTTGCCCGGAGAAAAGGAGGGCGATTCGTTTCATGACGTTCCGCGCGGTTTCGCCTGCGCGCGGCGCAGACGGAGTGCATGCAGTTCGGTCTCGATTTCGGAGATATGAATCGTTTTCTCCTCGCGTGCGGCGAGGAATTTGATCTTGACGAGGCCGCGCGGCCATTCGTCGGGACCGATCACGACGGCGGCTGTGGCGCGTTGGGAGGCGGCACGAAACTGTTTTCCCACCGCGCTGGATGCAAGAGGGTAATCCACGCGAAAGCCGGCCTGCCGCAGGCGTCGACCAAGGGCCAACAGGGCGGGGCGCAGGGTCTCGCTCACGAGAACCAGATAGACTTCAGGGCCATCGTCGAGTCGCGCGGGCCAGAGATTGCGCTCGGTGAGCATCTCGCTTAGCACGACGTCGCCCATGCCGAAGCCGAGGGCGGGGAGCGGGGCGCCTCCAAGGTTTTCAAGGAGGTCGTCGTAGCGTCCGCCTCCGGAGATCGCGCGAAGGGCGCCTTTGCGATCGAAGGCTTCGAAGACGATGCCCGTGTAATAGGCCAGCCCGCGCACGATGGTGGGATCGAACTCCACGAATCCGCGCAGCCCCATGCATTCGATCAGCCCCATGAACCGCTGGAGGAGCAGGATGCGTTCCGACGCTTCCGGGACGGTCTCGAAACGCGCGGCGAATTGCGCGAGATCGCGGCTGCCGATCAGGTCCAGAAGGTCGTCCGCCGCTTTCTCCTCGATCCCGCTCTCTCGGAGTCTTTCGCGAACCTTTTCTCGCGGCTCGCGGGACAGCTTGTCCACCGCGGCAAACACCCGTCCCCGCGCTTCACCGCCGGAGATTCCGAGCGCCTCCAGCGCGGCGGAGAGCAGGCGACGATCGCTGACCCTGACCGAGAAGTCCTCGGCGGTCAGACCGAACGAGATCAGTGTCTCGATGAGGAGCGCCGTCAGTTCGACATCGGCCTCGACGGAAGATTCCCCCAGGATATCGCAGTTGAACTGGAAATGTTCGCGCAGGCGGCCGCGTTGCTGCCGTTCGTAGCGGAAAAGCTGCGGAATTGAAAACCACTTGATCGGCTTCGGCAGAGACGCCCCTTGCGCCGCGATCATGCGCGCGAGCGTCGGAGTCATCTCGGGGCGAAGGGCGATTGCGCGCCCGCCCTTGTCTTCGAAGCAGTAGAGCTGCGCGACGATCTCCTCTCCGCTCTTGCGGCGGTAGAGGTCCGTCAGCTCGAGCGGCGGGCCGTCGTAAGGCTCGAAACCGAAGCGGCGCGCGGATTCGCGCCAGCGCGCGAAGAGATACTCGCGGCGCGCGGCGCGTTCCGGAAAGAAATCACGAAATCCGGGGAGGGGATTGAGTTCCATGCAAGATTAAGGGGCGAACGCCGCGAAGAGGGCGACTCGCGAAAACGAGGCCGCGACGCAGACTGGACGACGCCGAGGCGCCGAGGCGGGCAGCCTCGCGCATCGTCAGCGCGGAGTCGGCGCCCGAGGTTGAGCGCGAAAAGATTCTTGGGTGCGCGCCGTTTCGCCGACGCGGGTTGCCGGCTGCTTGAGTACCATGGCGCGGAGGTGTTTGCCCGGCTTGAACTTGACCACAGCTCGCGGAGGGATGCGGATGTCCGTCGCGGGCGCATTGGGATTGCGCCCCACGCGCGCTTTGCGAATTTTGACTTCGAACACGCCGAAGTTCCGGAGTTCGACGGTCTCTCCTTGAGCCAGCGATTCGACCAGGAGATCAAGGCATCGCTGCACAATGGTCAAAACGTCCTGTTGGACCATCGCGGTATCGTTGCTGATTCGGACGACCAGATCGCGTTTTGTCATGACACGGGTGAAAGAAAAGACGGGGAGAAAAATACGGGGCTTTTCTCCCACGCAATCCGCAGCCGGTCAAGCGCAAATTCGCGGAGGCCCGCGGAACGAAAATGCCGAGGGGAACCATTTCCGTTGGCGTCTATTTGACGCCTCGGGTTTCCTCCGCTAGCGTGCCGTGCTTCTCATGAGCGAAAAGCCCCCTCCGGTTGCCCCCAATTTTGCCGCCGTCAAGGCCGGCGCGATCAAGCTGACCCATCAGGAGCGCATCAAACAGGAGAAGGACGGTCTGGCGGTGCTCGACGATCTGCTCGGGCGCTTCGCCCGCGACGGGTTTGCCTCGATTCCCGAAGAGGAGTTCGAGCGGACGAAGTGGTTCGGGTTTTACCGGCAGCGCCCGAAATCGTCCGGTTACTTCATGCAGCGCATCAAGATGCCCGGCGGCCAGTACACCGCCGAACAGGGCAAGGTGATCGCCGAGTTCGCCGCTGAACGCGCGCGCGGATTTCTCGACGTGACCACGCGTCAGACGTTCCAGATGCACTGGCTGCAGGTCGAGGATTTTCCGGTCTTTTGGAATCGGATCAAGGCGGTCGGGATGACGTCGAGCGGCGCCTGTGGAGACGACACCCGCAACGTGGTCGGCTGTCCGGTCGCTGGAGTGGATCCCCACGAGATCTTCGACGCGACGCCGTTCGCTCTCGCCGCGAGTCGGATGCTGACCGACAACCGCGATTTCTCGAATCTTCCGCGCAAATACAAGATTTCGATCAGCGGCTGCGCGATCCAATGCGCCCAGCCGGACATCAACTGCCTCAGCCTTTTCGGCGTCCGCCGCGCAAACGGCGAGCCGGGCTTCGGCGTCATGGTGGGCGGCGGCCTGTCCATTTCGCCGCATCTCGCCCAGGTCCTTCCCGTCTTCGTTCCCCTCGAGGAGAAGAAGGTCCTCGACGTGGTGCGCGGGGTCTCTGAGATTTTCCGCGACGAAGGATATCGCGCCAATCGGATGCGCGCCCGCCTGAAGTTTCTCGTGGCGGACTGGGGCGCCCAAAAGTTCACCGAAGAACTTCAGAAGCGCGTCGGCTTTCCGCTCGAGCCCGGCGAGGAATGGGTCCGGCCAAAAGACGCGGAGAGCGATCATTTCGGCGTGCATCCGCAGAAGCAGAAGGGCTTCTCCTACGTCGTCATCTCCTGCCTCGGCGGGCGCATCCGCGCGGAGAAACTGCGGAAGCTCTGCGAACTTTCCTCTGAGTTCGGCAGCGGACGGATGCGGAATACGAACAAACAGAACATCGCGCTGCTCGACATTCCCGAGGCGAAGCTTCCGTCGCTCCTGCAGGCCCTGGACGCCCACGGGCTTCCCTATCGCGCCTCCGAGTTCCGCAAGGGCGCGATCAGCTGCACAGGAACGGAATTTTGCAATCTGGCGGTGGTCGAGACCAAGAACCGCGTGATGCTCCTCGTTCAGCAGTTGGAGGAGACGGGGCTCAACCCGGGCAAGATCCGGATCCACGTCAGCGGGTGTCCCTATTCCTGCAGTCAGTATCAGGTCGCCGACCTCGGGTTTCGAGGGACGAAAGCGAAAGTGGACGGCCAGCAGGTGGACGCCTTCGAGATGTTCGTTGGCGGACGCCTCGGGGACGGCCGTCGTTTCAGCGAGCTGGTCAAAAGCAGAATTCCCTCGAAGGATCTGCATCTGGTCGTGCGCCGGGCGATCGAGTTCTATCTGGCCCATCGGCAGGGGACCGAGAGTTTCACCGATTTTTGCGCGCGCACTCCGCGCGAACAGATTCGCGCGGCGCTCGCGTAACGGCGAGGCGTCCGACAGACCGTGGCAAAGGCTCTTCGCGGACGCCTGGAACGGACGGGAAGATGCTCGCGGAAAACCCGACGCTTCCTTTGACCCCCGCGCCCTTTCGCATCGTCCTCGTCGAGCCGGAGATTCCCGCGAACACCGGCGCGATCGCGCGGCTCTGCGCGGCGACGCGGAGCGAGCTCCATCTCGTGCATCCGCTGGGTTTTCGTCTGGACGACGCCGCGGTGCGTCGCGCGGGGATGGATTACCTCGATCGCGCGGTGATCCGCGAGCATCGCTCGCTCGCGGAGAGTTTGCCTCCCGGCGCGCGCCCGTGGCTCCTGAGCGCCCGGGCGACGCGCGGCCTGTGGGAGGCCGAGTTCGCGCGCGGCGATTTCCTCGTTTTCGGGCGCGAGACGCAGGGGCTGCCGCGGGACTGGGTGGCGCGC
>JABWAM010000181.1 GCA_013360985.1 Verrucomicrobiia bacterium
CTCCTCCTCCCGTTCGTTTCGCCGCTCGCCGACCGCGCGGTGCTTGTCGGCGAGGCGGCCGTCACCCTGTTTCTTCTCGCTGCGTGCCGGAGGATCCGGCGGCGCGAGGCGTGGATCCCGGTCGTGCTCGCCGCGCAGGGCCTCCTCCTCGGCGGAGCCGAGTTCGGAGGGCGCCTTCCGCGCGTCGCCGCGCCGCTTTCCGTGGACCACCTTTCGGTGGTGATGGCGCTGATCATCGGGGTCGCGGGCGGCCTGATCGCGCTCTATTCGCCGAGCTACATGGCCGACCATCACGCGCGCTATCCGGAGCAGCCGGACCGGCGCCGGAGTTTTTTCTTTCTCACCTTTCTTTTCTTCTCGGCGATGTTCGGCGTCGTCTTCGCGAACCACCTGCTCTGGCTCCACTTCTTCTGGGAGATCACCACGCTCTGCTCGTTCCTGATGATCGGCTACAGCGGCACGGAAGAGGCGACGCGCAACGCCTTCCGCGCGCTCGGGATGAACGCCCTCGGCGGGCTGGCCTTCGCGTGCGCGATCGTTCTCGCGGGCGTATTCTCTCCGACGCCGTCTCTTGAACTCGCGCACGCAGCCGCGCGCGGCGCGGCGGTGTTGCCCGCGGCGCTCCTCGCGTTCGCGGGGCTCACCAAATCCGCCCAGTTCCCCTTTTCCTCCTGGCTCCTCGGCGCGATGGTGGCGCCCACCCCGGTGTCCGCCCTGCTCCACTCCAGCACGATGGTGAAGGCGGGGGTCTTCATGGTGGTGAAACTCGCTCCGGCCCTGCGCGGCACGCCGGCGGGTTTCTTCCTCGCGCTCGTCGGCGGGGTCACCTTCCTCGCCGCGGCGCTCCTCGCGGTGACCCAGAGCCACGCGAAACGCGTGCTCGCGTGGTCCACGGTCTCCAATCTCGGCCTGATCGTGGCCTGCGCCGGCGTCGGCGCGCCGGAGACCCTCTGGGCGGCCGTGATGCTCCTCATCTTCCATGCGGTCGCCAAGGCGCTCCTTTTCCTCGGCGTCGGCGCGATCGAGCACCGCGTCGGCAGCCGTGAGATCGAGGAGATGGGCGGCCTGATCGCCACCCGCCCGTTCCTCGCGTTCGCGATGATCGTGGGGATCCTCGGGATGTTCCTCGCTCCGTTCGGGATGCTGATCAGCAAATGGGCCTGCCTCAAGGCCCTCGCCGACCACAACCTCCTCCTCGCCGCGCTCCTCGCGTTCGGGAGCGGGCCGACCCTTTTCTTCTGGACGAAATGGCTGGGCAAACTCGTGAGCGTTCCCGCCGGCGCGCGGATGGGCGACGACGTGACGGGCGACGAACGCTTCGCGCTCTTCGCTTTGGCGCTGCTCACCACGGGCGCGTGCGGCCTCTTCCCGCTCGCGGCGGCGAAGCTCGTGGATCCGTGGATCCTCGGCCTCTGCGGACATCCCCTCGGCCTCCTCAACCGCAACAACCTCCTCGTGATGTCCGTGATGCTTGGGATGCTCGCGATGCTTCCCGCCGTGTTCCTGCTCCGGCCGGGGCGCGCCCCTCTGGTCTCCTCCTATCTTGCGGGCGCGAATGCGGGCCGCGACGCCTTTGTCGGCGCGATCGGCGTCACCCACGCGGTCTCCCTCCGCAACTACTACCTCGCCGACTTTTTCGAGGCGACGACCATCGCCCGCGTCTCCGCGGCTCTCGCGCTGCTCCTCACCCTCGCCATGCTCGCCCTCGCATGAAAACGGCTCTCCTCGGCGCTCTTCTCTGGCTCGTCGTCGCCCCGATCCTCGGTGGCCTCCTCGCCGGGGCCGACCGCATCCTCAGCGCGCGCCTGCAGGGCCGCGTCGGCCCGCCGCTCCTCCAGCCGTTCTACGACGTGCTCAAGCTATGGGACAAACGGGGCGGCGTGGTGAACCGCTTCCAGAACTTTTACATGCTCGCCTTTTTCGCGTTCGTCCTCGTGAGCGGCGCGCTCTTTTTCGCCGGCGGCGACCTCCTTTTGGTCATCTTCGCGCTCACCGTCGCGGGCGTCATGCTCGCCCTCGGCGCGTGGTCCACGAACTCCCCCTACAGCCACGTCGGCGCGGAACGCGAACTGCTCCAGATGATGGCGTACGAGCCGATGTTCCTCCTCATGGCCGTCGGGATGTATCTCGTCGGACGCAGCTTCCACGTCGGCGTCCTCGCGCGCGCCGAGGTCCCGCTCGTGCTGGCGTTACCGGGCGTTTTCCTCGGCTTCCTCTTCGTCCTGACGATCAAACTGCGGAAGTCGCCCTTCGACCTCTCCGCCTCGCATCATGCCCATCAGGAAATCGTGCGCGGGATCACCACCGAATATTCGGGGCGCGGCCTCGCCCTCTTCGAGGTCGCCCATTGGTACGAAAACGTGCTCCTCCTCGGATTCGTCTGGCTCTTTTTCTCGTTCAATCCCGCGCTCGGCATTGTCGCGGCGCTCGTCGTCTATTTCCTCGAGGTCTTCGTGGACAACGCCTACGCCCGCCTCACTTGGAGGACCACCGTCCGCGCCACATGGGCGGCCGCCGCCCTGCTCGGCGTGAGCAATCTCATCCTCTTCCAGTATTTCGCGCGTTGATCGAAAGGATGATCCCCATGGCCTTCTTCAAAAAATCGCCTTGGCTGCTGCATTACGACGCCTCGAGCTGCAACGGCTGCGACATCGAGGTCCTCGCCTGCCTCACCCCGATCTACGACGTCGAACGCTTCGGGGTGATCAACACCGGCAACCCGAAGCACGCCGACATCCTTCTCATCACGGGCGCCGTCAACGCGCAGAACGAAGAGGTCGTCCGCAACCTCTACGCGCAGATGGCCGATCCGAAGGTCGTCGTCGCCGCCGGCGCGTGCGCGCTGAGCGGCGGCGTTTTCCAGGACAGCTACAATGTCCTCGGCGGCGTCGATCGGGTGATCCCCGTGGACGTCTATGTCCCCGGCTGCGCGACCCGCCCCGAGGCGATCATTGACGGCGTCGTCCAGGCGCTCGCCGTCCTCGAAAGGAAAGCGGCGGAAATGAAAAGGAGGGGCGCGCCCGAGCAACCGGAGAAACCCGCATGATGATCGAAACGCAGCCTCTGGAACCCCTCGATCGCGCCGCGCTGCCCGCGCGCGTTGCCGCGCTGGCGAAGGAGGGCTGGCGCCTCGTGCAAATTTGTTGTTCCTGCCGCGACGCTTACGAGGTGACCTACAGCTTCGACCGTGAAGGCCGATTCCTGAACCTGCGCATCGGCTTTTCGAAAGAGGATCCCGCGCTCCCGAGCATCACGGAAAGCTACTTCGGCGCGTTCGCCTACGAGAACGAGATGCAGGACCTTTTCGGCCTCCGCCTCGACGGGTTGAAGCTCAACTTCCACGGAAACTTTTACCGCCTCGCCAAGAAAAATCCTTTTCTCGATCCGCCGGCTGCCGGTTCTCCGGGCGCATCGCCCGCCGCTTCTCCGTCTGCCCCATCCGCGGAGGGTGCGCCCCGCGCCGCCCCCGATCCCCGCCCAACATGAGCCGCCGCACGATCATTCCCTTCGGGCCGCAGCACCCGGTCCTTCCCGAGCCGATCCATCTCGACCTCGTGATGGAGGACGAAAAGGTCGTCGAGGCGATCCCTTCGATCGGCTTCATCCATCGGGGGCTGGAGAAAATGGCGGAAAAGAAGGATTTCCAGGAAATGGCGTACATCGCCGAGCGGATCTGCGGCATCTGCAGCTTCATCCACTCGATGGGCTACTGCCAGGCGATCGAGGCGGTGCTTCGCCTCGAAATTCCGCGACGCGCCGAGTTTTTGCGCGTGATCTGGGGGGAGATGTCGCGGATCCACAGCCATCTCCTCTGGCTCGGACTCACCGCCGACGCATTCGGGTTCGAAAGCCTCTTCATGCACACGTGGCGCCTCCGCGAAAAACTCCTCGACCTCATCGAGGAGACCTCGGGCGGCCGCGTCATCTTCGGCGTCTGCAAAGTCGGCGGCGTCCGGCGCGACGTGGACGCCGAGGCGCTCGACCGTCTCCTTGCCGCGCTCGCGGACCTCGAGGCGGACTGCCGCGAAATCGCCGCGGTCTTCGCGCGCGACGCCTCGGTTCAGCGTCGCCTCTCGGGCATCGGCGTGCTGCCGAAGGAGGAAGCGCTCCGCCTCGGCGCGGTCGGGCCGACCCTGCGCGGGAGCGGCGTGCCGAGTGATTCCCGCCGGCTCGGTTACGCCGCCTACGACGCGCTCGATTGGGCGCCGGTGACCGAGGAGGCGGGCGATTGCCGCGCGCGCTGCCTCGTCCGCATGCGGGAGATCGCGCAATCCTTCGATCTCATCCGCCAGGCGGTCGCGAAGATTCCGGAGGGCCCGGTCTCGGCGAAGGTCGTGGGCGCCCCGCGCGGCGAATACTTCGCGCGCCTCGAGCAACCGCGCGGCGAGGTGGTCTATTACGTGAAAGGCAACGGGACCAAGCACCTCGAACGATTCCGCGTGCGGACGCCGACCTTCGCCAACCTGCCGCCGCTGCTGAAAATCCTGCAGGGCTGCGAGCTGCCGGACGTGCCGATCATCGTGCTGACGATCGATCCCTGCATCTCCTGCGCCGAACGCTGACGCCGCGCCCTTTCCGCCCATGGCTCACCTCACGATCTCCAAACTGCTCGCCAAGAGCGCGGCCAAAAAACCCGCCACGCGACGTTATCCCGCCGAGAAACGGACGCCGCCGAAGGGCGCGCGCGGGCGCGTGACGATGAAACAGCTCGAGACCTGCGTCTTTTGCGGCGTCTGCGGCAAGAAATGCCCCACGCGCGCGATCGCGGTGAAACGCGCCGAGAAGACGTGGGAGATCGACCGCCTCAAATGTATCCTCTGCGGCGAGTGCGTCGAGGTGTGCCCCAAGGACAGCCTTACGATGGAGGAGGAGCACGCCGCCGCGTTCGTCGCCAAACGGATCGAGTCTCACGTCCAGAGACCGCAACCCGCTCCGCCCGATCCCCCCTGAATCGTCATGCGCCCAAAACCCAGCGTCAGTTACAGCTTCACCATCCGTCTGAGAATCCACAACCAAACGGGCATGCTCGCGCGCGTCCTCGGCGTGATCGCCGCGCAGCGCGGCGACCCTGGCGCCGTGGACCTCGTGCGCGGCGACCGCGAACACAAGGTGCGCGACCTGACCGTGAACGGCCGCGACGAG